>MIBZ01000014.1:47077-75439 GCA_001829675.1 Sulfurimonas sp. RIFCSPLOWO2_12_36_12
AAATCCATAATAGCAACAACTCCCAAAAGAGTGAGTCCCTCTTCGCTTCTTTGAGAGTTTTTTGCTATGGCTAAAACACGATACGCTTCATCTTCAAACTCTCTGGAATAATCCAGCATCTGTTTTTTCAGAACATCATCAAATGGCTGTTCTTCGCCGTTGCCATCTAGATAAAAAGAACACTTCTCAAACAGAACTTCAACAGCGCCTTTTGCAAAAAGTACCTCTTTGGCACTGTTTGTATAGATAGAAGACATCATTTTTCTTTCACTGCTAAATGGTATCTCATCTATTTTCTCATAACCATCAATGGAGATACTGTTTTTTTTAGCTGCACAGACAAGAGCCAACTCTGTCGGATCGCCAAAGAGAGCATTTTTTTCAATGACTGCACGAGAATTTAAAGTACCTGCAAGCAACAGCTCATACAATCTTTTCTCTGATGATTCGTTTGAATCAACAAAAGTAAATTTTCCTTCTGTTTCATACCCATCGCCGCTTACTGTTATATGTTCACCGCCTGCAAGTCTTATCTCTTTAAGTATCATTTCATTGCGAGTAAGCGTGCCTGTTTTATCGGTACATATTACCGTAGCACTTCCAAGTGTTTGAACAGAATCAAGATTTTTAATAAGAGCGTTTCGTGCAGCCATTCTCTGGCTTGCCAAAGAGAGTGAGAGTGTAATAGTTGGCAAAAGTCCCTCAGGAATGTTTGCAACAATCAAGGAGATTGCAAAAATAGTGGTCGTCAAGAGTGTTTGATTTGAAAATATGCCTAAAATAAAAAATACGCTGCCCATTCCCATAGCTATAATTGTTAAAATATGGGTAATTTTTATAACTTCTTTTTGCATAGGAGTAAGTGTTTTTTGAACACTTTTCGTAAGTGCGGCAATCTTTCCAAACTCTGTTACATATCCGGTAGCCACGACAAGAGCGGTAGCAGTTCCTGATACGACGGAAGTACCTGCAAAAACCATATTTTTGGCATCTATGGCTCTATGAAGGGAGGCATTTGCCGTTTCCTCTCTTCTTGATGGCCGCGATTCGCCGTTTAGAGATGCCGTGTTGATATATAAGGCTCTGTTTTTTAATATCACTGCATCCGCAGCAATTTTATCTCCCTCTTCTAAAATTATAATATCACCCGGAACAAGCCATTTTGCATCAATACTATTTGATTTATTATCACGCCAAACACGAACTGTAATCGGCATCAGCTTTAGTAATGCTTCCATAGCTTTATCGGCTTTATACTCTTGCCAAAAACTAAATGTTGCATTTATTATTACGGCTATAAAAATGGCATATCCGAGTATGTCATTTCCCGCATTTGGCGCATAATAATCTGCAATAAGAGCCAATAGCGCGGCTACCTCCAGAAGTATTGCAAAAAAATGCATATATTGTTTTAAATACTCTTTTGCGTAACTCTTTTTTTGGGAATCGCTAATCTCATTTAATCCAAAATCCCCTAAGCGTCGCTTTGCTTCTTTTTCATTCAAACCATCGTCGGATGTATTGTACTTTTCAAAAAGTTCTTCTTTTGACAGTTTAAAATTACTCATTTAGTCCTCTTTGTAAATTAAACTCCAAGCTTTATCTCAAAACCTTTTCTTTTAGTGCTTAAAAGTTCTACGCTTCCGCCGTGAGCCTCTGCAATCTGTCTTGAGAGAACAAGTCCAAGCCCGTTTCCCTTTACCTTAGAGCTTTTAAATGCCTCAAAAAGCTCTTTTTTGTTTTCAATCATCACGCCGGTGTCATATATATAAAATTTGTGAAATTTATCATCTTTTTTATATACAATCTCTACGGTACCCTCTTCATTCTCATCAAGTTCAATCGCATCAATCGCATTTGTTAAAAAGTTTGAAAAAAGCATCTCTAACAAATCTTTATCCGCGTTCATTATAAACTTCTGCTCGGGAAAAATAAAAGTTATATCTTTCGTGTAACCGTAATAGCCGACAGCCATATTTAGTGCATCTTGAAGTTCACTCCACATAAAAGGGGCTTTGTGCGCATGAACACCTTTGCTAAACATAAGCGTAGCTTTTATAATGCGCTCTATCCTGCAGACCGACTTTTGTATCTCTTCAACAATTGCCACATTCTCCGGAAGCACCCTTTTTTTGAGCGTTGAGCTAAGAAGCGATATAGAGCCTATCGGGTTTCTTATCTCATGAGAAAGGTGTGCCGCCATCTGCCCCATAGTCGCAAGATTCTCTTTTCTTTTTTGTTCCGTTATATCTGTCGCACTTAACATCAGCTTTTCTTTGTAGGATGAACATTTTATAAGATATGCTTTTGAGTTAAATCCAACCTCATAATCATTATTTTTGGACTCCAGCAGTTGAAAAAGCTCGCTTAGTGATTTTGCCTGAGAGTTTTGCAAAAAAATCTCTCCGTTATTGTCTAAAATCCAGATAGCGTTTGGCAAAAACTCGACAACCTCTTCAACAGTATCTTGAAGATGCGCATAAGAGGCTTTTAACTCGTTGAACTCCTTCTCTACCTTGTATGTCTGCTCTATTAAAAGGTTTAACTCTTCAGGGGTTATAGTAGACATCAGTCATTAAATCCCAAAATTATTTTATAAAGACTATAAGCATCATCGCTTCCGCAAAGCTCTCTAATTGAGTGCATAGCATAAGTTGGAAGTCCTACATCCAGAGTATCTATGCCCAATCTTGAGGCAGTTATCGGTCCGATTGTAGAGCCACATCCCATATCGCTTCTTGTTACGAAATTTTGAATCGGCTCATTCAGCGAAGATGCAACATTCATAAATCTTGAGATAGTTTTTGAGTTAGAGGCGTATCTTTGATTTGCATTTACTTTTACAACGCTTCCCTTATTTATGCGTGGGGCGTGGTTTGCATCATGCTTTGACGGATAGTTTGGATGGATGGCATGCGCATTGTCCGCACTTATGAGAATAGACGAGCGAATCATCTGAGTGTACTCTTCAAAATCACTGTACACTCTTTTTAGCGTACTCTCCAAAAACGACCCGCCTGCTCCTGAAGCGCTCTCGCTTCCAACCTCTTCATGGTCGCTTGCAATAAAAAGCATAGGTTTATTTTCGCCAACGCTGCAAATAGAGAGCATACCGACATAACAGCTAAGAAGATTATCAACTCTGGCACTTGCAATAAAGTCGTCATTTAAACCGACAAAAGAGGCTTTTTGAGTATCATAAAAACTAAGCTCATTTGCGTAAAGCTCTTTAACATCATCTACACCGCTCATCTTTAACTGCTCTTTTAGAAACTCATCAAAGTTAAACTCTTGCGATGTAGATAAAATTGGCGTGATGTCTGTTTGGGCGTTTACACTTTTTTTCTCATTTACCTCTCTGTCGAGATGAATAGCAAGGGATGGAATGATTGCGATGGCTTTTTTTGCATCAATCAAAGCATCTTTTATAATGTTGTCGGAGTTAAGATATGAAACTCGTCCGGCAAGGCTTAAATCTCTATCAAACCAAGTATTTAAAAGAACTCCGCCGTATGGTTCAACCCCAAATTTCACAACTCCATGCTCTTTAATCACGGGGTTTGGTTTTAGCTTTAGGTTAGGCGAATCCGTATGCGCTCCGACCATTACATAATTTTTATCTTTAGGATATGTAAAAGCGATTATGGAAGAGTCGTTGCGGGTAACGAAATACTTTTTGCCCTGCTCTAATGCCCACTTCTGCTCTTCATACAGCCTTACAAATCCGGCATTTAGAAACATTCCTGCCATGTTCTGCGTTGCGTGAAAAGGCGTGGGCGATGCGTCTAAAAATCCCAATAATCCATCGTTAAAATCTTGTTTTGTCATGTATCTATCCTTTAAATACTATTTATTTTATACACTATAAAAATTTATTCCTACTCTATCAATATGCTCTTTTAACTCATTGCTTTTTATATCACTATAAACAGATAAATCAAAAGTATAGGGAAGCAATAAATCATCAAGGCTATTTTCTATTTTATATAAGAGTGACAATGCAATTTCATTCCCTAATAAAGACAAATCTATATCTGAGCCATTTTTATAGTTTCCTTTTGCTCTTGAACCGTAAAGAATAACTTTTTTTATTTGTGGATACTTTGCAAACACAGAATTTATTTTATTAATAACTTCTTCACTTAAACCATACTTCATGAGGTGGCTATCTCTTCTTTTCTTAAAGCATCAAGCTTCTCTTCTAGCTTTTCAAACTCAAAAACATAGCTCCCCAAAATCACATCTACTATTTTTTCTACTGTCTCTTCATCATAAGTATGAGATGTCAGATTTCTACTTTTCACCATGTCCATCCAGACTTCACCATCACAAATTATTCCTCTTGCAAAAGCCTGTCTTGAGGCATCTTTAGAACCGTAAATTTCCTCTGTACTACCACGATATTGTAAAAAATCTTTTAATGTTTTCCACGCCAATTCATGTGTATATTCAAAAGACTGAATCAAACCTTGTTTTTCTAACGGTGAAAGTTCTCTCTGCTCTGAGAGTTCAACTGCATCTTGCAACTGAACAAGAGCTTTTTTATAATTTGAAAAGCGTTGATGCCATCTTATGTCTTTGGTCATTGTTTTTCCTCGTACCATATTTTAGTGTAATGAAATTATTCACATTAATTCTATCATTTTCTTTTATTAAAGTTTGTTTATCCTCAGAAGAAAAATCATAAATTCCAAAATTTTTAATATAATTTCTACCTAAAGAATAATAATTTGAAGCGTAATGTTTACTAATACTTGAAACATAATTCCAAAAGATGTCAGACATAAATATTTTTTGTAAAACCGACAATTCTTCTAAATTATTTGACATTACAGCCATGCCATTATAAAAATACAAATTTTCATCATCTGAAATATAACTTTGAAAACCTTCTTTAGCTAATTGTGGAAATAACAATTTATGTTTTGTTCTTTCAAGAGACTGATTTCGTCCAAAAGCATACCAATGTAAATAATCTTTTCCTTTGCCTTTATCTCTCCCATGCAATTCATGTTTATTATTGCACAAATACTGATAAGCATAAGGATATATTTTTCTAAAATTATTTTCTTCTATCACATAAACTTTATCATTCTCATCGTATTCATATGGAAATATTATTTTTTCTATAAAAGAATCAATTTGGTTTGTTTTAACAAGTAAATTTGAATTTACAATATCTCTACAGATATTCTTTTCAATTTTTGTATTTTCATCAATATAATAAAATTCTATCGTTTCTTTTATAGGTTTAAAAATATATACACTATTTTTGAGCGTAGCTATTCCACTTTTTGTGTTGTATATATTACCAAGCTTTGTTCCAATAGTTTCTATTTCTTCTATAAATTTTCTATTTTGTAAATACCAGCCTTTTTGAATATCTAAATTTTCATATTTATGTTCTTTATATTGAAAATTATTTTTTAAATTTTCTCTTTTTAATGGGACATAATATAGTTTATCTGATATTGTATTTGATAAAAAACAAATTGCCGTATAGGTCATTCTAGAATTAAATATTTGTTCATCTTCAAAATCTATAATTTTTAAATGCACTTGCTTTTCGTCAAAATATTTTCGTATAGCTCGTCCATTCAAACTTTTTATAAAAGTATTTACAGTAATGTAACCAAGCACACCATTTGGCCTGAGTAACTCAAATCCAATTTGAAAAAATGGAATATACAAATCAGGATGTCCAGTTGAACATGTAGTCAAGTTTTTCATAGCTAATTTTGTACTTTCATCCATATTACGAGAACAAACATAAGGAGGATTTCCTAAAATAATATCAAAGCCACCACTCTTTTTTATTTTTTGATTTTCCTCTTTCCATTTGTATTCTAAAGAATCGCGAGCAAATAGATTGAATTCAAATTTTTCTTCATCTTCTCCATGTGTTATAGCTAGTAAAGAGAGTAATATCTCTGTTCTTTCAACACTATATTCTTGAATGTCAACACCAAAAATATTATCTTTAAAAATATCTTTAAAAGATTTGTTTGTTAAAACATTCATTTGTAAACTAGCATCAATCAAAAAACCACCACAACCACAAGAAATATCGACTATTTTAATATCATTAAAAGAATCACATACTAAATTATCAAATGACTGTTTTGTAATAAAATCTCTTATGTCATGTGGAGTATAAATTGCACCATTTATGAGTTTATCAGATGGAGAAATTACAAATTCAAAAAATTCTAGCAACTCTTCAAAATAATAATGCTTATTTGATTGTCGTACTAAATCTAAAAAACTAAGCAAAATACTATATTCTAATTCATCGTTTTTTATTAATAAACTTTTGATTTTTTGATTTTTAATAGTATCTATTTTTTGCTCAACTACAAAAGAGGATACTAATAATCTATTTATTGTATATTCATCACTGCCGCGTTCTTTTAAAAATTTAAAAATTGCTTGATTCAATTACTATCTTCCAATTAATTGAGGATAAATTTCTTGTGCATTCCATTCATTTGTTGTACCCTCTAAATGTTGAACTATTGATTTAAAATAAGGAAGAATAAAATCTTTTTGATATTTTTTCAATATTTTTTTATAGGTAGGTATGAGTTTTACCTTATGCCAGATTTTTGGAAAGAAATTAGATAAAATAAAATCTATGCCCAATATCAAATCCATAGGGTGATGCATAATTCTTGGAGCGTCTAAAAATAATGCTCTACCCGAATCAAGCTTTTCTTCATCTTCTAGTTTATTCCCAGCAAATTGGAAGTGATAAGTAGGATGTGCTTGATTGGGTAGTTCACCTTCTTGTTGTTCTATAAAATTATGTTTATCAAAATGTATAGCATAAATTAATTTACTATTAGCATTATTCTTATTTTTTCCCTTAATGACTACATTAAAAGAATATTGCTTAAAAGGGTCTCTGTTGCTTCCAAAATTTGTAGTATCACATTCAATTTCTAAATCAAAAAAAAGTTCTAAATTTCTAGCACTATTTCTATGAGATAACCTTTTTGGAAACTTTTGATCATCTTTAATATCTATTTTAAAGGGAGTAAGTTTGTACTTTAATGGTGGTTGCTTTAATTGTCCGCTTATTATATAAAATTGTGAAGTATCAATACCTTCTTTATTTAATATTTCTGCCAACGCTGTTAAATCAGAAGCCATATTACTTATGTATTCTCTATTCATTTGTTATACATTGCTCTTTTCAAAGTATATTTTTCTTTGTCTATTGGATGTATAGTAATATTTTTTTGTTGGATAGTGGGAGATTCTTCTAATAGTGCATGAAGAGAAATATATTCATACTCTTGCCAAGGCTTTGGCTCTGAACGAGTATAAACTTTAAAAGCTTCATGTGAGTCCAAAGGTTTTCCAAGAGCTTTGCATACTGTCCAGTAGTCATAACTCTCATTTTTATCTATTGGCTCTGGATAATTAAGATTAGCTAACCCCAATTTTTCTTTTAAAATTGCTATTCTCTCTTTAGCATCTAAATAATTTAGATAAGTTCCTGAAATTTCATGAAACTTTTTATCAATTTCAAACATCCACCATCTTTCCCATCCATCAGAAAAAACACCTTTATATTTTGCAGCAGAAAAAGCAGTCGCAACATTTTCCCAATCAGTAGAACTCTCTTTATCTATGCCAAGTCTAGCAGCTAAATATTTTTCATTAATTAACACACCTTTTGCATAAATCAAATCTTTTAAAATCATTTGTGCATATTCATGAGCTGGTATATCATTAACACTAAAACGAGAAAATATTCTTGGGTCAAGATTAACTGTATCTATTTTCAAAAGTTTATTAAAATCTTTTTCTTTTGATATTTCTTTGTATCCATTTGCCAATGAAATTAATTTTCTTTGTGCATTTAATGGAGTCTTGTCTTTCGATAAAAATCTATCAAAAATATTATTACTTGTTAAGTCTCTAAAATAAGTTTGTTGTAGTTTTGCATCTGTTGAAAATAAAACAATTGGTACATCATTATCTAATTCACCATTTGTTGATAATACTCGTAAATGTTGTCCCCATTCAGCACCAGTGAAATCAGAAATATTATTATGTTCATCTGGTTCTTGGTCTGTTCTTAAATCCAATAAAACACCATCATAGTTTTTTAAATTTTTTAATAAAAATGCTTTATCTAATGTTTGAGCTTGTTGAAAATCGATTGATAAATCGCTATCTTTACTTAAACTTTCAATATATGTTGTCACTTTATCTTTTTCATCATCAATATATAAATATTTAATCATATTTTGTATCCTTCTTTTTCCCATGGTAATTCTACTCTAATAGTTGTTGAGTATCCTTTTGTTGGTTCTTTAACAAAAATCTTCCCACCATAACTTGTAATAATATCTCTCACTATTTTGAGCCCAAGTCCTGTTCCCGTCATCTCTTCATGAGTTTTTACGATTTTTCCTACAGGTACACTTGTAGTATAAAATGCATTAAAAATCTTCTCTCTATTTTCGAGCTGTATTCCATCTCCATTATCTGAAAACTCCAAATAAACAGTATTATAAATCTTGCCACACTCTATAAAAATCTTACCGTCGACCTTTGCTCTATTAATGGCTTTGCGTGAATTTGTATAAAAGTTAAATAAGATAGAAGCCCACTCAGATTTGTGCATAGCAATGGTATATAAATTATAACCATTAAACTTGGGTTCAACAAATTCAATCTTTCTCTTAGCTATATCAGCTTCTAAAGTTGACTGTAAAGCATAAACTACAGTTCTTAATTCTAGAGGTTTCAGTTCTCTTTGTACATTTTCAGAAAATGCTTCATCAAAATAAGAAACATAAGTTGATAAACCTTCTAAATTTACTTTAACTCTTTTATTTACATCTAATACATTTTCTAAAGTAGTACTTGTTTCTATATTTCTTATATCATGTTGCAATGCAGACTGGTATTGTTTTATCTCATGAATAAACTCACCAATAGTTAAACCTAGAGCAGCCAAAATTCTCAAAAGATTCATCTCTTTTATAAACTCTTGTTTACGTTCTTTTTGTTCTTTTTGAGCACTTTCAAGTTCTTGAGCTATTTCAGACAATCTACTTTTTGTAATTAATAAATTATCTTGCTCGATTTCAGTATTAGCCTCATTTGAAGTATTAACTATCTCTTTTAGCTCAGTAATCACTTCACTAATTACTACTTCAGGTTCTTTTTTCCAATCTTTTTGCCCAGCACTAACCTTTCTTCCCCTAATTTCTGCTATTCTTCTAGCTGAATCTGTTAATACTTTATAGCCAAAATCTTCTAACTCATCCAAAGTATCACTTTCTATTAAGCCTTCTCGACTTGACAATTCTTCAAATTGTTCACCATAATCATTATTGACTTCTATAAATCCGAAAAAGTTAATATTACCATGACCAGGCAATAAACTTCTTTTTCTTACAGAAGCATCCAAACCTAGCCAATCATCATCAGGTTCCCCATAAGGTAAAACTCTAAATCCATTTCGATAAAGTCTTATTCCTCCTTGCAGTTTTGCTTTTTCTCTTATTGATGTCTCAATATGTTTTGGTATAAAATTTGTATCTACTGAATTATATAGAAAGTAATGTGCTTTAATAGAAACATTTTTTAAATTATTATAAGGTTTATTGGGGTTTAATAATAAATCTATCTCTTTATAATCTAATTTTTTACTTTGGAGAGATAAATATGTAAATCCTTCATTATTAACATAGGCATTAACTTCAGCTACAGCATGTTCAAAAAACATATTTTTTTCATCAGCAATAGTTTCTTTTTTACTGTTATCTATTTTGATACAATTGAGCTTAAATCCAGGGTCATCAAAAGTTTTTGATTCTTTTTTTGTTTTTGAGAGAGGAAATGGTTGCAAAATTTCTGAGGCATAACGATACACTCTTTCTATTTGAGCTTTCGTCCAAGTATCTCTTAATTGCTCAATTATTAAAATAGTACCTTCATCTTGAACCTTATCGGTAAGTGAAATTTGATTTGTAATAGATAATAAATCTTTATCACCAAAAAAATCATCCCAATTTACAGTAATTTTTAAAGCTTCTTTAGCATCTGTTGTTTGCGTAATGATAGTTAATTTTTTACCTAGTCTTTGAGCAGAAAAACGACCAATCCCTTTTTTACCTGCTCTCTTTCTATTGTATTTAGGTGACATTGGAAAATGTAGTTTTTCACTTGAGGATAATCTCATAAATCCATTAATCAACTGCTCTTTGGTCATACCCAAGCCATTATCATGGATTTCTAATATACCGCCAATATTTGAAGAGTTTTTAAATAATATTTTTACTTTAGTAGCATCTGCATCATAAGCATTTTTTACAAGTTCTGAGACTGCTGTCTCGTGTCTAGCAACAAGTTCCATTCCCAAACGATTAATAATTCCTGCATCAACTGAAAATCTAACATTATCCTTATCAAACTTAGAAAGCTGATTTGATAATTCTAAAATTTTTGAATAGTTAGTTGAATCATTTTTTAAAATCTCTTGAAGTTCTTCTCGTATTTTTTGTGGCAAAACTTCCCCTTCTAGTTAATCGCTGTATTATATATTAAATATGTCATATTATTAACTCTTTATCAATCTCAAAAATAGAACGCTCTCTAAATCTCGACTGGAATCAGCTGCTACTAAAATAATAACTTTTGTCTCTTCTGTTTTATAAATAATTTTCCATCTTTTATGTATTAGTTGTCGATATTTCACAACACCTATACTTTGCAACTCTGGAACTATTTTGCCTTTATTTGGAAAATAGTAGAGAGTATTACTTTTTTCTCTTAGCTCAGAAAATATTTTCTTTGCTGTATGAACGCTATCGAACTTTATATATTCTATAATCTGTTCTAAATCAAATATGGCATTTTCTGTCCATAAAACTTCATACTTTTTACTATTATTCATGTCACTCAACTAAAAAGTTTTTGTTCTAAAGTGTCAAACATTGCTTCTTGGGCTAAAATTTTTCCATGCTCAACATCACTTTCACTTTGTACAATAAGTTTCAATAGGCTTAAACTGTTTTGCATATTTTCATAACTTTTTATATCTTGAACAACTGCTTTTGCTTCACCATTTTGCGTGATTATTACAACTCTCTGATTTTCGTTTACTCCATTTATAACATCAGCGGTTTTTGCTTTTAAATAACTAATTGGTTTTATATCTTGACTTAAATACATTACAGTCACCTCCACAAATGGAATATTGTACTAAATTAAGTTTTAATTTAGCATTAATCTAAGAGATGATGGTAAGTTTCAACTCTCTGTTACCGGGATTTTGACGGACAATTCTATATAAATCTTCTAAAACTCTCATATCGGTATCAAGTCTTATAGCAAGAATTATTGGTTCAAGCGGTACTTCTCGCACCCTCAATGATTTTTATCTCTTCCTCGGTTAAGTTATACAAGCCATAAACTAAGACATCTATTTTTGTTTCTAGCTCCGAAGTGTCGGCATGTGGGTTTTCTTTTTTGAGGTTTAGGATTTCATTTGCTAGGTCTATAAAAGGCTGTTGTTCGTTTGTATCTAAATCAGGTACAACTATATTGCGTACATCTGCTAAACTTAAAGCAGGAAAATCATCTCTTTGAATTGCTGGATTACCCTTTGTTGAAATAAAAGAATACAAAGAACTGTTAAGTAAAGCCAAAATATAAAATGGACTGAATTTATCTTTTATATTGTAAATTGCATAAAGATTTTTTTTAAAAACAAAACCACCTTCAGAATAAGTTGCTTGTAATCTAAATTGACGACTAATAAGTTGCCGTATCATGATTTTTGGTACTTCAAAAAGCTCTTTATTTTTATACTCTCCTAATTTTTCAGGAACTACAAATATATCTTTACTACTATCTTTTGTTTCATAACGATAAATTTGTCCATCAAACCATGCCATAGCTTTTTCATTGTCAAATGTTGTTAAATTGCTTTCTTTAGGTGGTAAAGTTCCTCTATTAATTTCTGCAATTTCACTTAGCTTTTTCGTATGAGTATAATATTTTTCTAAAAGATTGCGTACATCTCCAAAAACAACTCTATGATTGTAAAATTTTAAAAAATCACTTTGAGAAATCATCTCTTCATTTTTATCAAAATCAATTTCTTCATTATTTTTTATTTTAAAATCAATAAGTCTTACAATATTATTTATTGATAAAGTATTATTATAAAAAACTATTGCCGTATCAACATAAGCCTCAAATATATCATATGGCAATTTAATTATTTTGTTTATGCTTTTTTGCATAAGTAAAAAATCTCTAAATACTAAATAATTATCAGCAGAAAGAAATGTAGTAGGAACTATAAATGACAACTTTCCTTTTTCTCTTAAAATTTTAAATCCTTGCTCAAAAAATGCTATATATGCACTTTGATTTCCATTAAGATAGCTAAACCTTGTCTGATAAAGCTTATCTAGTTGAACATACGGCGGATTGCCAATCACAATATCAAACCCTACAAAGTTCCCATCTTCATCCAGCACTTCAGGAAACTCAAACCTCCATTCAAAGGCATCTTCGTAAATTTTGCCTTTTTCTATTTCGTCTATTTGTGTTTCTAGTTTTGTAAGCTCTTCTAACAGTTTGGCTTGTTTTTTGGCATCAAATTTTTCATCAAAAAGTGTTGGTTTTAAATTGTAGTTACTTTTTATAGCAACAAGAATAAGCTCATCAGGTAAATTTTCATGCTTGTATGTTTCTACATACTCTTTTAATTTTATATTACGCTCTTTAATGGCTTTTGATTCCGCTTTGAGCGTTAATCTAAACTTGTTTTTTAAGCTCTCAATAGACGCAAAAACCTCTTTTTTTGTCCCAAGATTTTCTTTATAATCTCTCACTCTCTCTTTATAGTTTTTTATCTCATGCTTAACATTGTTGATTTTTATCTCGTCTTTGAGGTCAAACCTGCTTATTAGAGAGTTTCCTGTTTTTATGTTTATGTCAATATTTGGAAGTGTTATAAGCTGATATTTTTCATCATAATAACTATTTTTTAGCAGTTCTATCCAAAGTCTAAGCTTTGTAATTTGAGAAGAGTTTGGATTTATATCAACACCGAAAAGCTGGTTTTCTATGATGCGTTGCTTCTCAAGAAAAAGCATCTTTTGCACCGTGTGATTTGGACTTTGAAAATCTTTTGGCTTCGTATATTCAAACCACTCATCTTCAAGTTTTACAAGCAACTCATCATTGATAAGCTCTATTTTTAAGCCTCGCAAATTGAAAAGTCCTAACTGATACTTGATGTAAATAATCTCATTTAAAGCCGAAACCAAAAAGTGCCCGCTCCCAACGGCAGGGTCGCAGATGGTTATAGAGTCGATAATGCGGTTTGCTTTTTGTGTAAAATCATCTTTATAACTTTGTTGCTCACAATATTTTTTGAGTTCATTGAAGTTTGAAGCTTCTATAAGAAATGCAGTGTTGAACTTTTCTATGATGCTTTTTTGCAAAGACTCCCTTGCCATGTACATCGTTATGAAACTTGGCGTGTAAAAACTTCCGTCTTTGTAGCCGTTAATCTTTTCAAAAATTAGCCCCAAAACAGAAGCGTTTATGAGTGATTTAGATTCATTGGCGATTTCATCGCTTGTACTTCCAAAGTCATACGCATCTAAAAACTCAAAAAGATACGCAAGAGTTGAAGTTTGTCCGCTTTTTTTTGCCCTCTTTT
Organism: Sulfurimonas sp. RIFCSPLOWO2_12_36_12; assembly: GCA_001829675.1. Classification (GTDB taxonomy): domain Bacteria; phylum Campylobacterota; class Campylobacteria; order Campylobacterales; family Sulfurimonadaceae; genus Sulfurimonas. The sequence goes on from MIBZ01000014.1 coordinate 60,783, forward strand.
CATCTTTTATGATTGTTTTTGAGTAATAGTTTATTTTTGCGTCATCTTCTAAAGTTGAGATTGTCAGGTACTTTGTCTCATTTTCATGTATCTCAAAAAGTGAGCTGTTTAAGTAGGGAATGTAGTCAAATTCTCTGTGTTTTCTCTCCATCGGTCGCTTTGCAAGTATCTCAAAAAAGAGCATTTCAAGTTTGTCGTAATCGCTTATTTTACTTTGATTGAGAAATTTTAACTCTTTGTTTTTATTCCAAGAGACGATTTGAGACTCAAGAAGTTTAAGAAAAAGAATTCTGTTTATCCAAATAATAATGAGCTTGATGATGGTTTCAAAATCATTTGACTTGCCATACTGTGTAAGTTTGTTTGCAATATTTTCATAAAAAGAGCCTGATTGTGAAACTGTTGCTTTTGCGATTATTTTTTTAGAACCTTGTTTTATCTCTTCTAACCCTAAAATATACAAAAGTTCACTGTAAAACTCACGGTTAAGGCTGTTGGCATCATTTGGATTGAACTCTTTTAAAAGTGCATCGGGAGATAAAAGTTTATAAATGGCTATCAAATCTTTTGGTTTTTGTGGCTCTTGCAAGTTAAAATTAGCACACTCTATCTCTAAATCATCAATCAAATTTGCTTTAAGATTTGGCAATTCTCTTTCTATATTGCTATAGAAATCGTTTGTCTTATCGCCTAGAATAGAAGGATTTTTATAGTTTTGATAAATCTTTTTAATCTGTCTATTTTGCCAAAAAAGCCTATCAAACTCTTTGGCATCAAAAATAAACCAACTGAAAAAATCTGTAATAATTATATGAAACATAGCATTATTGCCACTATCTCGCTCTCGCATAAAATATAAAACCGCTTCGTAAAGTGACTTTTTATGAAGATTATTTTTCGTAATCATATCAGCTTCATTGTGCTTTTTTGCTTCTATGATAACGGATGGTTTATGCTCTTTCATAAGTACCAAATCTATACCACTTTGCCCTTTTTGAGAAAAACTTTGGGCAGTATATCCGAAGCTTTCAAAAAATGGTTTTAGGGAGTTTGATACAATATTTGGTTCACTCTGCTTTGCAATGTGCTGTGATTTAATGCTTAAAACATACTCTTCTAAATGCGTTTGAAATTTCTGAAATTTCTCTTGTTCAACACTTTTTTTTGACAAAAGAGGGTTAATAAAATCACCTGCTTTTGCTATGTTTGCTTTTAATCCCACATGCCAACCTTTATGTATATTTTTTCACTTGAGTATAGCTGTATTTTTCATGATGAATAAGGGCAAAAACAGAAATTGTTTCATCTTCAATCATATAAACAACAGCATAGCCTTTAAATATCAAGTCTCTAATATTTTCATCATCATGATAGATTGATTTTCTATGTTTATATGGCATATGCAAAATATCTTTACATGATGCAATTAAATCATTTTTAAATTTTCTAGCTGCAAGAGGCTTGTCTTTTGCAATGAATTGTAATTTTAAAGATAGAGAATCAATAAAACTCTCTTCAAATCTAATGTTCATATTCTTTTATCACTGCATCAAGTTTAGCTTCTGTTTCTTCGATAGAATAAAATTTAGCCGCACCGCTCTTTACCTTTTCTACTTGAGTAGCTACGAATTTTCTATCCTCTTCAAACAGCACTTTTTGAACTTCTTTTTCAATAATTTTTTCAAAATCTTCACTTTTCAATAGTATAAAATCAAGTTTATTATTTTTTAAAATACCGATTTTTTCCAACTCTTTTTTATACAATTTAGATGTTATTGTTGCAAAGTTTTTTGCAACTTCTGTTGCACTAAACAGTTCATTTGTATTGTAAGCTACCATAATTACTCCCTTTATTTTGCATATTATTTTGCCTATTATACAAAACTTTCACTCAAAATGGATATTATTTTAAGTTCTATTTCTATTGCACCCTTATAAAATATCAATCTCTTCATTTCCGTCCAACGCACTCAAAATTTTGCTGTCAACCCTTATTGCCGAATCTATGACTACATTTTGAAGTTTAGAGATGATGGTAAGTTTTAGCTCTCTGTTACCGGGATTTTGACGCACAATCTTATATAAATCTTCCAAAACTCTCATATCGGTATCAAGTCTTATAGCAAGAATTATTGGCTCAAGCGGTACTTCTCGCACCTCTTTTTTTGTCTTTTGAGTCTCTTTTTTTGCTTCTTTAAGCGTCATAATCTTACTTACATTCATTCTTGTAAACATATCTGTTTGGGTGATTTTTGCTTTTATTGCTATTGGTTCGTTAAGGTTCATCCCTTGAAGTTCTTCAAGCTTATCCGAAAAAAGCATAATTTCAATATTGCCATGATAATCCATAAGATTTACAATGCCGAATTGGTTCCCTTTTTTAGATGTTTTTTTAATTATCTCTTCAACTTTTCCTATAAAAATTGCGTATGAACCGTCTTTTATGCTCTCTATTTCAGATGAGAGCGTATAGTCCAACTCATCAAGCTTTTCTCTATACTCATCAAGAGGGTGTCCTGAGACATAAAATCCCAAAGTCTCTTTCTCAAACTCCAAAATCTCTTTTAACTCATACTCATCTGAATTTATCAAGTTGAGTTCAACGCTTGTAATTTCCGTGTCATCCCCAAAAAGGCTTCCTACCGCATTTTTCTTGGCATTTGAGGCATCTTTTGCGGTATCTACAATCTTCTCGATTTGGTCTAGCAGCGCCTTTCGTGAAAATCCAAATCTATCAAAACCGCCCGCTTTTATAATTGACTCTATAACCCTTTTATTTACCTTTGAGGGCTCTATTCTGTTTACAAAATCCTGAAGCGATTTAAAATCACCGCCCTCTTTTCTTGTCTCTAAAATGGAGCAAACCGCTGCTTCGCCGACTCCTTTAATCGCGCCGAGACCGAACAATATAATCTCACGCGTCTCTTTTGTAATTGCGGAAAACTCAAGCTGTGAGTCACAAATATCTGGAGGAGAGAGCTCAATGCCCATTCTTTTAGTCTCATCGATATAGCGGACAACTTTGTCCGTGTTGTCTTTGTCTGATGTTAAAAGCGCCGCCATAAACTCATTTGGGTAGTAGGTTTTTAGCCATGCAGTCTGGAATGTAATCATCGCATAAGCTGCTGAGTGGGATTTGTTAAAACCGTATCCCGCGAACTTCTCGATTATATCAAAGAGTTTTGACGCTTGGGCATAGTCAAGCCCCTGTTTTTGCGCTCCACTTGCAAACTCGTCGTTATAGACGGACATATCTTTTTTCTTACCCATAGAACGGCGGATAATGTCGGAGTATCCGAGAGAAAATCCGCCTACAGTCTGAACTATCTGCATAACCTGTTCTTGATAAACGATGACTCCGTAGGTGTTTTTGAGTATCGGTTCCATACTCTCAAATGTGTACTCTATCTTCTCTCTGCCGTGCTTTCTCTCTATAAAACTGTCAAGCATTCCAGACTCCATCGGTCCGGGGCGGTAAAGTGCCAAAACCGCAATTAAATCCTCGAAACTATCCGGCTTAAGGCGTTTGTTCAAATCCTGCATACCGGAACTCTCTATCTGAAACATTCCTACCGTGTCGCCGCCTCTGATAGCGTCATAGACTTTGGAGTCATTTTCGTCTATCGTCTGCCAGAGAACCTCTTTGTCGTATCTAAATTTTATAAGCTTGATAGCGTTATCAATAACATCTAATGTTTTTAGACCCAAGAAGTCAAACTTAATCAAATCGACATCTTCAAGATAGTTAAGAGAGTATTGCGTTACAAAAACATTCTCGCCTGATGGCTTGTAGATGGGTGTTTTTTTCCAAAGCTCTTCGTTTGAGATAACAACTCCCGCCGCGTGTATGCCGGAGTTTCGCTTTAGCCCTTCGAGTTTTTTAGCAAACTCCCAAACTCTTGCTGCATTTGCATCACCCTCAATCAGCTCTTGAAGTTTTGGCTCTTTTTGAAAAGCTCCGGCAGTAAATTCACCGTTTTTTGTCTTGCCGTTTAGCGTAATACCGAGCTCATCTGGAACAAGTTTTGCCATTTTATCGGCTTGAGAGAGAGGCATATCAAGAACACGGGCAACATCGCGTATAACCCCTTTTGCCAGCAGCGAACCAAAAGTTATAATCTGCGCTACCTGATTTCGTCCATACTTCTCAACGACATAGTCTATAATTTCTCCACGACGAGCCTGCATAAAGTCCATATCAATATCGGGCATACTTATTCGTTCAGGATTTAAAAATCTCTCAAAAAGCAAATCATACTTCATCGGGTCGATGTCGGTAATCTCAAGCGAATAAGCAACCAGACTTCCCGCGGCACTTCCACGCCCCGGACCAACAGCAATGCCCTTCTCTTTAGCAACTTTAACAAAGTCCCAAACGATTAACATGTATCCGGGAAATTTCATATCGTTAATGACTTTTATCTCAAACTCTAATCTGGCTCTATACTCATCATGCTTCTCTTTTGGAACATGTTTTAGTCTATTTTCAAGCCCGACTCTGCATCTGTATATAAAATACTCTGCATCGTTTTTATCTGCACTGCTATACCAACCTCTTTTTTGCTCTTTTGTCGCATCGTTGCCTAGCGGCTCATCATTTCTATTGTCAATATTTAGCCCATCAGAAGAGGCATACTCTCTTGTAAACTTGAAGTTTGGGGGAACCGGGTCGCCAAGGCGCAGCTCTAAGTTACACTTATCAACTATCTCCTGCGTATGGGTAATGGCTTCTGGAATATCTGCAAAAAGCCTTGCCATCTGCTCTGGAGATTTGAGGTAAAACTCATGAACGGAGTGACGCATGCGGTTTGGGTCGTCGTAAAGTTTATTCATCCCGATACACATAAAAGCCTCGTGATACTGCGCATCACCCGCAAATGTGTAGTGAGTGTCGTTTGTAGCAACTACTTTTATCTCTAGCTCTTTTGAGAGTTTAAGAACCTGTTCGTCGATGAAGAGTTGGTCGCCTATGCCGTGGCGCATAAGCTCAAGGTAAAAATCATCTTTAAATATCTCTTTGTACTCTAACGCAACAGCTTTTGCACCCTCATATCCAAGCGCACCGTTTTTTACATTTCTGTCGTTTGCTAAATTAAGATGCCAATTTACTTCGCCTTGAAGACATGCAGAAGTACAAATCAAGCCTTCAGAATGTTCACGAAGCTCTTTTTTATTGATTCTCGGAAAGTAGTAAAAACCATCTATAAAAGCCTTTGATGAGAGGTACATAAGATTCTCATACCCTTTTTGATTTTTTGCAAAAAGACAGATATGAAATCGTTGTTTTGTACTTTTATCATCAATAGCATCGCCATTATGAATATAACCCTCCATTCCTATGATTGGTTTTATTCCGGCCTCTTTCATCTGCTTATAAAAATCTATTACGCCAAACATATTGCCATGATCCGTCATAGCGACGCTTGTCATACCAAGTTTTTTAACCTGAGATACGAGATTTGAGAGTTTGTTAGCACCATCAAGCAGTGAGTATTCGGTATGGAGATGTAGGTGCGTAAATGGTAAGTTGCTCATTTAATTACTGCTTTAGTTATGTTTTGAATTGCTTATTATATTTTAAGTTGCTTTAGCAGGAGTTGAGAGCTTGACTATTTATGTTTCTTTTATATTGCTTTTATATTTATAGTAATACAATAATCTTATATATAAGAAATAAAAAGGGGTGGATTGTGTGGATTAATAATCGTATTTTACTAAGCAGTGTTACGGCATCGTTGTTGCTTGTGAGTTGTCCGATAGCGGTTATTGCCGCAGATGTGACAGGAATCGTCTACAATGGAGATGCAAACGAAACAAATGCGGTTTCCGTTACACTTGATGATATTGATTCAGACACTCGGATTGCAATTGACATACAAAATGCTGTTAATTCAGACATTACTATTTCTAACAGCGCTACACTGACTGTTGACTCGGAGAACGAAAATGTATTTGGTATCAACGCCCAAAGCAGTAGTGACGGTACGATTAGTAATAGCGGAACCATAGATTTAAATGCAACCAATAATGGTGCAATAGGTATTAGTATCAATGATGTTAACAACGGTACTGTTGTCAATACTGGGGATATTGTTACGATAAGCGGCGGAGACAATTCTACTGGAATCTATGCATACGAGAATTCAGGGTCAATTATCAACAGTGGCTCTATCGATCTCAATACAACAGGTGGAGCAGCCTACGGTATTAATGTCGATGAGGAGAATAATGGCAACACGGGCACCCTCACCAATTCAGGAACAATCAGAGCAGAGTCATCAGTATCCGATGCTTATGGAATTTATACGGGTGATAATGGCTCAGACGGAATCATTACGAATACAAGTGCAGGCATAATTACTGTTATATCAACGATGGAAGGGGCTACTGCTGGCGGTATTACGATAAGTAATACGAATTATGGCGAAGTCAACAATTTAGGCGCCATTAATGCTACCTCATCCGTCGGTTCCGCATATGGTATCGGTGTAGGCACAAATGATACAGATGGCACAATAAATAATGAGGGAAATATTATCGCTGAGGGATTCAACGCTGATACCTACGGAATTTACAGTAATACCAATAACGGCACAATCTCCCATAGCGGAACCATAGAAGCCTCCACAACGGATGATGGCGGAGCTTATGGTATCTATATCAGTAACAATTTTGGAACCGTTACTGCTGATGGAAGCCTCTATGCCCACTCTTTAAACGGTAGTACATATGGTATTTACATAGAAAATGATAATAGTGGGGTCATTACGACCAATAATTCGATCAGAGCAATGTCAACGGATGGTGAAGCGGTCGGTATTTATATCGGTGGCAGCAACAACCAAGACTTAACGAATAATGGGACAATCGAAGCTATTTCGGACAATAGTACAGCAATCGGTATAGAAATTTCAAACAGCAATGCAGCAACGATTAGTCATACAAATTTTATTAATGCAGTTTCCATCACACAAGATGCTTATGGAATAAAGGTGTGGAATAATGATGGAAGTGGAACGGTATCCAATGACGGAGAAATCGAGGCTTCATCCACAGATGAAAATGCATATGGCATTTACCTCAGCGGTACCAACAGTGGTTCAATTACCAACAGCGGAACAATAGTTGCGAATTCGACCAATAATGACGCCTATGGTATTTATGTCAATGACAACATAGGAACTATTACCAACAGTGGAACCATTACGGCACCTGTTGCCATTTATGCAGGCAGCAGCGGAGCCTTTGAAAATACTTCTACGGGAATCATTAACGGTGATATACAGGCTGGAAATACAAATGTTCAAAATGACGGAACCATCAATCTAGCTTCCACCGACTTCTCTACCGTCAATGACTTTACCCAAAGTTCTGCAGGAACACTTGAAATCAAACTCAACAGCGGAGCAGACGGAGTTCCGTCGTACTCAAAACTATCGGCAAACGGCATAGTAACACTTGCAAGCGGTACAACACTTAATGTCAATGTGCAAACATCAACTGACTATCAAGATTTGCTTATCGGTCAGCAGTTAGCAGATGTTATTTCAGCTACGACACTAACTACGGATGCATCAACGCTAAATGTAACAGATACATCTGCCTTGTTAAACTTTAATGCTATTGTAGATGGAAACACATTGGATTTGGATGTCGTAAAAGGAGTTTCTATACTTGATGCCACCCAAAACAGCGGTGTTGTCGGAGCATATGGAGCAGCAGGTGTACTCGAAGAGTATGCAGGAGATGATTCAGATTTGAATGACTTTATTGATTCTCTTAATATACTTGAAACAGAGGAAGAAGTTGCTCAGGCTATTTTAGAAACAACTCCGACGACTACAACTGCTCTTTCAAATATGAATACGCAGTTTTATAACAACATAGGCTCTATAGTTGGGTCCCATCAAAATAATCCAAATGGAATGAACTCTGGAGATATGGTGCTTGGCGATAAAAATCTATGGATTAAACCTTTTGGCTCATATAGCAAGCAAAATAACAAAGATGGACTCAATGGGTTTAGTGCTCATTCAAAAGGAGTTGGAATTGGAGTTGATGGAGAGTACGAAAATAATCAGCGCATTGGTTTAGCCGTTTTCTACACTCAAGCAGATGCCGACACTAACGGTGTAAACCAAAATACAAAATTAGATATATTTAATCTAATTGTATATGGAAACTTTCCAATTATAGATAATTCAACAAATTTATTTTATCAACTTGGCATGGGTATTCAACAAACTAACTCCACTCGCACCATTACAGCTCCTGCTTTAACAGCTAAAGCTGATTTTAACGCAAAGACTCTCTTTGCCAATGTCAAACTGGCACGAGATACAGCATTAGGCAATACTTTAAATCTTTCAAATCAACTTTTTGGAACATATGTTTATTATAAAAATCCTTCATACAGTGAATCCGGAGCAGGAGGATTAAACCTCAATGTTCAAGGTTTTGATACTACATCTTTAGTGTTTGGCGTTGAAGAGAGTTTAAAGTATTCTATGACAGAAGGAACAAATCTAATATTAAATTTAGCGCTTGGATATGATTTTGGCAATACAAAGCAAGATGTGTTGGCTAGTTATTATGGTGCAAGCGGAACAGTTTTTACTACTAGTGGAATTGACAATGGTCCTTGGAGTTATAAAACTGGAGTAGAGATTGCACAAGAGCTGCAAAACAATCTTTCTGTAAGTGCAGGATACGATTTGGATGGAAAAGGAAGTGATTTCAAAAATCATAGCGTATCGGCAAAAGTCAATTGGAAATTTTAGAAGCACTTTGCTAAATGCGTAAATATTTTTTACTCTTTTTTACGCTTCTATTTTCTCTTTTGTTTGTTGGGTGTGGATATACAATGCCCACACCTCAAGAGAGAGTGCAAAATATTAAAAATTTGACTCAATCTTCAAAATTATCTATGCGTGTTTACGCAACATCACTGTTTGAAATCATGGCGTACACTAGCGACCTTACATCGTGCAGCGATAAAAATGTTCATATCTACATAGAGGGTGACGGACTAGCGTGGATATCTTCGCAAAGAGTTTCAGACAATCCTACCCCTATTAATCCCTTGGCTCTCAAGCTTGCACTACAAGACGCTCATCCATGTGTTGTTTATATAAGCAGACCATGCCAATATGTTGGTAGTGCAAAATGTGAGCAAAAATATTGGACAAGCCATAGATACGCACCGGAAGTTATAGGAAGCTATAATGAAATATTAAATGACATAAAAAGCAATTATACTACTGGCTCTTTTAGTTTATTTGGATATTCAGGAGGCGGTGCCATTGTTGCTCTTTTAAGTACTCAAAGAAATGATGTACGACAATTTGTCACTATTGCAGGAAATCTTGATACTCGATATTGGAGCAATCTACATCATCTAAAACCGCTTTTTGGTTCATTAAATCCAGCTGATTTCTCTGATAAACTGAGCAAAATTAATCAGTATCATTTAATAGGTGGAAAAGACAAGATAATAGATGAATCTGTTTTTATCTCCTACAAAAATAATTTCAAGGATAGCAGCAAAATAAATCATAAAATATTTAAAGAATTTACACATAATTGTTGCTGGGATGAACAATGGAAAACAATCTTAGAAAACATCCTTAAAATTAAAGATTAGTTCTTTTCGTTGTTTTTTGCGGACTCTATAATATATGCTTTAAGCTCTCCATATTTATGCTTGTACTCATCACTCTTAAAATAGGTGTGAGAGCTTTTGCGGATTCCCTCTTTGCTATCTACATATGCCTCATCTTTGTTTAGATGAATATTTGAAAGTGATGTGCCCTCACTATCCAATATTTTATTCCATTCATCAGCAGTGTGAGTAGTTACAAATATTTTACTGCTCAGATGGCAGACCCTGCACTGCTTTAAATAGACTAACTGTCCATTAAATGTAGATATAGCATTTAAAGCAAAAGGCGATATGAAAGCAAAGATAAAAAACAAAGAAAGAGATTTTTTCATATTACTTAACCTTTAATTCATTGACATATAAAAATTATATGCCAATCTAGTTAAATGCAGAGTTTATTTAACTTTTTCTAAATACTCGCAGTCAACTGTATTCACTTTAATAGTATCGCCCTCAAGCACATGGTAAGGAACTTGCACAACCGCACCTGTCTCTAGCGTTGCCGGTTTTCTGCTTCCGCTTGAAGTGTCGCCTTTGAAGTTTGGAGGAGTATCAGTGATAACAAGTTCCATTACTTCAGGAGCTGACACAGATATTGCCTTGCCTTTGTAAAAAATAATATCAACTTGAATTCCGTCTTTAAACCATTTAGAAGCATCATCGCACTGCTCATATGAGAGTCCTAGCTGCTCGTAACTGTCATTATCCATAAATTGATACATCTCTCCATCGTCATATAGATACTGCATAGTTTTAAAAGTTATCTCAGGAACTTCAAACTTATCGCCTGCATGAACAGTTTTATCAACAACTTTGCCGTTTAAAAAACTTTTAACTTTCATACGGACAAATGCTGCGCCTTTGCCCGGTTTAACATGTTGAAACTCTACCACTTTGTATGGTACTTCGCCTATAACAAGACGAACATTCTTTTTAATATCACCCATTCCGACAGTTGCCATAAATACACCTTGCAAAATATTTTTTTGAATTTTACATAAAAAGTGCTTAAGGATATCTCTTTAGAGTTAATCCTCTCTCTTTTTTGTTACTTTTTTTACACTCTGCGAACGGTGGCGGGGTTTCTTTTTTTTCTCTTTGACAGAGTGTGCCGCATCGCTCTCTTCTAATGAGGGCGCAGCAACGAACTCTTCTACCTCTTTCTCTGGTATCTGCATCTTCATTCTAATCTCGATAATGCCAAGAAATCCTTTCTCATCAGGACTAACCAAAGAGATAGATTCTCCTGCTCCGTCAATCAAAAGAAGACGATTGAAATAGTCCTCATATTGAGTGGGAACATCGTAATTTATGATAGTTTGTATATCAGGCAGACCCAATGTTTTTAAAATCATATCTGTTGTTATAAGGATGTTCAGCTCACTCGTATTGAACATTTTTACAGCCGCTTCATGCTCATCGGTCCTATGATTCCCGTGTATTGCGCGAGCTTTGATATTTTTTGCATTTAAATATAAACTAAGCTCATCGGCTCTGCGTTTGCTTTTTGCTATAACTACCATCTGTTTATCAGGACTGTTTTTAATCAGCTGCTCAACCATTCTCGGCTTGTCATGCTGCGCTGCAAGATGAACCGTCTGTTTAGTTCTGTTTCCGACACTTACATTGTCATAATACTTTTTTTTGCATGTTTTTTTAGTTTTTTTTGACATAGTAGTTAATCCCTTTGGAAGTTTGGAGGAATTATAGCTGAGTGCCGATAGGTTGTAAAGTGTGGTAAAATTGCTGCTTATCTGTTTTTTCTTCTAAGGACTCAATTTTGAAAAGTCAAAATCTTGCCAATACCTTTTATCAATGGGAGGGCGACACTCTTGTATTAAATATTTTAGGTACTCCCAGCGCAAAACGAGACGCAATCGGAAAAGTTAAAGGCAATCAGCTAAAAGTAAGCGTAACAGCCGCACCGGTGGCAGGAAAAGCAACTGACCATATGGTTAAATTTTTAGCCAAAGAGTTTGGGATTTCTACATCGGACATTGTGGTAGTATATGGACGGATGAATGTAAACAAACAGCTTCGTATAAAAAACCCAAAAACACTCCCTGCCGTTATAGCAAAAAACGGCTAATTTTATAAATCAGAGCACGCGATAAAAAAGGCGTTTTGAATCGTTTTCATGCGGAAGAAGAAGTTTTTGAAGCTCCGTAGAGACTTTGGCATAGTAGGAATTTCCGACTAAAGCGCCATTGTAGGCATTGATTGCTTTATCGTTGGAACGGTGTTTTTTGTAGCACTCCCATAAAATTCCCGCAGCGACATTAAGGTTTGTATCTTCATTTAAAAGTCCATGAAGTGATACATTCATCCCCTTAAGTACATCTTTATGCATATTATTTATCTGCATAAGCCCAATATCAAAGCTCGGATAGCGGTAGTAATCCAAAAAATCGACTACACCCTTGGCTTGAGCACTGTTTCTGCTGTGAATTTCTACTACTTTCGTATATGTGTTGTAAGGAATTCTACTGTTTTGCAGCATTATATAGAGTTTATCGCGCTGGATTTTTGTCAGTTTTGTATAGTTGACAGAGATTACCAGCGGGTCAAGATTGCTTTCTACTTTTGAGATAGCGTAGAGAAGTCTTGGCTCAATTCCGTATGCTTCTCCTGTGCGAATCCACATATTTGTGGCAGCTTGCGCGCTAAACATCAACAGCATCAATAACCAAAACGCTCTTATCATTCTATACTGTTCCTTGATGAAAATTTACTTATAATGCCACCAAAGCAAAAATAGTACCTATATTATCTGTTGCCCTTAAAAAATTTGTCATAAACAAGATAGGCGCCCAATAGCCCGACTACAAAAAATACGAAATACTCCATATGCAAAGAGGAAAAAAGGTGAAGATGCTCATGCTCTTTACCGTGAGCAAGTAGAGTGCCGAGTAACATTTGAAAAATTAGTACATATTTCATAAAAATACCGCCATTTTATAAAGATTAGACTATTTTAATCAATTGTTCCTTATAATAGAGAAAGTTTCCTACTAAGGATGTTTTTCAGATGCCAATAGCAACAGATGACAGATATAACACGCTTGAGAAAAGCATGAAAAAGCTCGGGTACGACAAGAGCGGTTTGATTGAGATTCTTCACACAGCTCAGGAGACATTCGGATATTTGAGTATTGATACGCTCAAGTTCATAGCACAAAGGCTCAAACTTCCATACTCAAAAGTTTACGGTGTTGCTACATTCTACAACTTTTTCAGGCTAAAACCAAAAGGCAGACACAATGTCGTTGTTTGTCTTGGAACTGCTTGCTACATAAAAGGCTCTAACAAAATCTTAGAAAAAATAGAAGAGAGATTTGGCATAAAAGCAGGCGAAACGACATCCGATGAAGCTCTCTCACTTCTAACTGCTAGGTGTTTTGGCTCATGTTCTCTTGCTCCCGTAATGGTCTGCGATGATGTGATAAAAGGCAAAGTATCGCTTGAAAATCCCCTTTGTGAGATTGAGGAGATTATAAAATGATTACATCCATACAAGAGCTTCAAGAAGTGGCAAGCAAAAAAAGAGAAGATAATGAAAAAAATCCAAGAGAGATTGGGGTTGAGAGAAGTTCTGCTTTTTATACAAAACAGAGAAGAATTGTTTTACAAAACGAAGGACTCATCGACCCTGACGATATAGAGGATTATATTGCTCACGGCGGCTACCTGTCACTTTTTAAAGCACTCGATGAAATGAGCCCAAAAGAGGTTATTGAAGAGGTAAAAATAAGCGCTCTTCGCGGTCGCGGCGGTGGGGGTTATCCCACGGGTCTGAAATGGGAGAGCGTCTCAAAAGTCATAAGCGAGCAGAAGTATATCATCTGCAACGGCGATGAGGGCGACCCAGGGGCTTTTATGGACAGAGCGGTTATGGAGAGCGACCCGCACAGAGTGCTTGAGGGAATGGCGATTGCGGGTTATGCATGCGGAGCAAACAAGGGCTATATCTATGTTCGCGCGGAATACCCAATAGCGGTAGAGAAGCTTAACAGAGCAATAAAACAAGCAACAAAACTTGGAATATTGGGAGAAAATATCGCACATAGCGGTTTTAATTTCACCATTGAGATAAGACTTGGTGCAGGCGCGTTTGTCTGCGGAGAGGCGACGGCGCTTATCGCTTCAATCGAGGGAGGACGCGGACATCCTAGACAAAAACCCCCTCATCTGAGCGACCATGGACTCTGGGGCAAACCTACCGTTTTAAACAATGTCGAAACACTCGCAAATATCGCACCCATCATAATAAACGGCGGTGCTTGGTTTAAGTCCATTGGAACAGAGAGCTCAAGCGGGACAAAAGTTTTTGCACTCACCGGACACATAAAGAACACGGGACTTGTCGAAGTACCGATGGGAACGACCCTAAGAGAGATTATCTTTGAGATTGGCGGCGGAGTTGAAGATGGCAGAAAGTTTAAAGCTATCCAGTCAGGCGGACCCAGCGGAGGTTGTATCCCCGAGCATCTTTTGGACTTGCAAGTGGATTATGAGTCGTTAAAAAGTGCCGGCTCCATTATGGGAAGCGGCGGGTTAATCGTCATAGACGACAGCTCAAATATGGTAGAGATTGCACGCTACTTTATGGATTTTTGCGCCAGCGAATCATGCGGAAAATGCACGCCTTGCCGTGTCGGGACAACAGAACTCACACAATTGCTTGACAAGTTTATAGCAAAAAAAGCGACCAAAAAAGATTTTGAACTTTTAAAAGAGATGTGCGAGGTGGTTAAGAGCACGAGCCTTTGTGGATTGGGGCAGACTGCGCCAAATCCCGTTCTTAGCACTATAAGATACTTTGAAGATGAATACTTGGCAGGAATTTGCGATGATTAGAGAAAAAGTAAGAGTTAAAAGCTTTAAGATAAACGGTGTCTGTGTCACGGGGCAGTCAGACCAAACCATACTTGAGGTTGCGCGCGACAACAACATCGAGATTCCGACACTTTGCTATTTAGAGGGGCTTAGCTGTGTC
>MIBZ01000015.1:0-32049 GCA_001829675.1 Sulfurimonas sp. RIFCSPLOWO2_12_36_12
AGATTTTACTCCGTCTGCATCTATATCGGTGTCGTTTGCAAGTACATCTATGATTACTGCACTGTCTTCGTTTGTGGTAGCAATATCATTTACTACTACGGTTAATATTAATGGGTCGTTAATAGCCGTAGTATCGGCAGGATCTACCTCTAGTGTTTCCCCTAGACGAACATCTTCTGAAGATTCAAATCTTTCATCTTCAAAAGCTCTTTGGCGAAGCTCTGCATTTATATCAGTAGATGCATTATTTGCACTTGCAAAATTTGCCTCTCCGCCTTCAGTAGATTGAATAGTTATTCCCTCTCCAGCCGCAGTTTCCAAATCCCCTATATTTTCTATATCACCATTAGCTTCCAATATAGCTTGAATTGAATCTTTTTGCGTAACAGTTTCCTCTTTTGCAAACTCCTGAGCAGAGAGAGAAGCGTCAAAAAGTTGTTTTTCGTGTCCCAAAACAATAATATCCGACCCATCTTTCATTGAAACTACTATATTATCTGACGGATTATTACCTTGATTGCCGATAACTATCTCACCCTCATAAATAGTATCGCCATCCAAGATTTTACGGACTGAACCATCCACCCCTTTTACATGAAAAACACCCTCTATTCCAACAATTTTTCCAATGCTTACAGACATGTTAAGCTCCAACTTATAGTTTTATTGAGTAATGATATGATAAATTTAAAAAAAAGAGTATTGTACTTAAGGACAGTGCTTAGTTGATGAGTTGGTTTTTGATTATTTAAAAAGATATTACCTATTTTAATTTATATGTATCTGCTGCAAAAACACAAAATATGTCTGTAGTTGCTTTTGCTTTGTTATAACTTATTTTATACTCAATATCAGCCCTTGAACAGAATGCTTCAATTTTTTGTATGGTATCTTGCTCGCTAGAACTAAATTTCAAAAGTGCATCGCCTTTATAGCCAACCTTACACTCCAGACCTGATATGTCAAGCTCTATCCCATATTTAATAAGTAATTTCATCTCTTTAACAAACATGTTATCGCCTTATTTTTTTCAATTTTTATAACTATACCTTAATTTAATAAATTTTCTATATTAAATTAAGTGATTTTTAAGCGAATAGTTAAATTATAGCCTTTTTCTAATTGCTCTCTTTTTTTACCGTAAAAGGTTTAAAAAAGACCACCAAAAGAGGTGAAAAAAGAAGATCTGAAAGAATTGCTACAAGTAAAACAACAACAGTCAAAAGACCAAAAATAAGTGTTGGAATAAAATTAGAGGTTACCAATACCATAAAACCTACGATAGTTGCAAGAGAATAGTAGAACATTCCAAAAGCAATGGTCGCATGAGCCCTGTGCATTGATGCTATGTAGTCCCCATCACGCGCAAGCTCCTCTCGAAAACGGTAGAAGTAGTGGATTGTATTGTCAACCGTGATACCGAGTGCTATTGAGGCTATTGTGATGCTCATTATATCCAAAGGAATGCCTGTAACGCCCATGATGCCAAAAATTACGCTGATTGGCACCATGTTAACAGTTAATGCCACAACTGCAATTTTTAAAGAACGAAACAGAAATAAAAACATTGCTCCAAGCGAAAGCAGTGCGAGCCCAAGCGTCGATATTTGTGAGTCGAAGAGAGATTGGAGCATATTGTTGTATAGCACCATCATCCCGACTAATTTATAGTTTTGCGGATCAAGACCTACTTTTGTCTCAAGCTCTTTTTGAATTTTTTGAAGCAGCTCGTCTCGTCTAAGCTCCTTATTGGAGTCCACGATACGAACTACGAAACGCGCCTCATTATACTCGGTGTTGACATATGGCGAAAGAAGGATTTTTTTAAACTCAAGCGGAAGTTCATTGTACATAAGTGCCAACTCGACACCGTCAAAATCTTTACCGTCTTTTAAGATGCGTCCAACTTTCGAGAGTGTTCCAAGTGAAGAGACATTGCCAACTTCCGGTAACGACTTAAGATAATCATGTACTCGAAGAATTGTCTCCATTTTTTGAGCAGTAAACCAGTATTGTGCATCATTGCTATCCTCTGCAAACTCATCGGCAAAACTATCAAGTTCATCTGAGCTTTGAGTGTTTTTTACCGCTTCTTGAGGCTTTGCTTCAGGAAATTTTACCACTATCTCCAAAGGTGTTGTACCGCCTAAATCGTTGTCGATTTTTTGCATACCTTTGTAGATTTCCGTACTCTTTTTAAAATAGTTAATAAAACTGTTTTCAACTATCAACTTAGTAACGCCATAAAGGCTAAAACCAAGAATCAAAACAACCATTACAACTATTTTTTTGCCGTGGTGTTCTACCATCTCTGCAAACAGGGTGTTTAGCGTAAAGGCTTTATCAAATGTAAGAACAGGCTCTTTTTTTGAATATAGCATCATCATTGCCGGAAAAAGCAGGTACGCCGTGATGAGTGAAACGGTCACCCCGATGTTCATCATCGTACCCAAATCGATAATTGGTAAAATATCGCATGTCATTAATGAGCCAAACCCTGCAACAGAGGTAAGAATAATAAAAACCGATGGAATTGACATGCGCTTGAGTGTAATCTCAATAAGCTCTTTTTGTGAGTAATGCGGGTAGAGCGCATACTCTTCACGGTAACTTACAATAAGGTGGATAACCAAGGAGAGCGTGGTAATGAGCTGCATCGCAACATAATTGGATGAGACGACAGTTATCTCAATACCTAAAAGCGCGTTTATTCCGGTAGTAATTATTACCGCACAAAATGAAACGACGATAGGCAAAACTACAAAACGCACTTGTCTGAAAATAATCCAGAGCATTAGCACCATAATAAGTAAAATGGCCGTTCCGTAGATTGCAATATCGCTCTTTACAAAACTTATCATGTCATCTGCAATCATAACAATTCCGCCTAGAACAACTTCCCCATCTTGGCGGTATGGGTCTAAAGCCAATCGTACATTTTCAATCAATTTATGTACATCGTCTCTGGTGCTATCGGTATACTCTTTAAATGCTTTTTTTGAAGATTCAAACTGTTTTTTTTCTTCGCTTGTCAGCGCTCTTTTTTGCTGCAACTCAATAAAAACATTTCGCTCTTTAAGAAGTTTAGTATATGTGGCATCTTCTTTAAGATTGACTATAATGGCTGTTGTTTTAAAATCTATGCTGACGAGGTTGTTTGCGTAGAGAGGACTTGTTGTAAGCTCTTTTTGAACCATCGTTTTGTTGATATCCTCCGAAGAGAGGGTGCGCACATTTTTAACAACTTCAGAAACTGCTCTTGGCGGACTCTCAAGCAATGGAACATCCAGAAGCGTCGTAACACTTTCAACGCCGTCTACGCTCAACAGCGACTTTTTAAGTGATTTTATAACGCTAATAGTGGCATCAGAGAGCATATACTCTTTTGGGCTAAAAGCAACCACTAAGTAGTCAGGACTGATGTAACGACCATGTACTTCACGCGTTAGCTTTAAATCAGCATCATTTTCAAGTAAAAGCGTTTCAGCCGAAGCATCGATGCTTAAATATTGTGAGTAATAGCCGAAAATCCCGGTAGCAACTACCACAAAAATCAAAACCTCTTTAAAATAGCGTGTAACAAAATCAATATAGCGTTGTAAAAACATAGGTGCAACTTTCATAAAAAATTTATTTAACTTTTAAAATTGAAATTATAGCTTTCATTTATAAATCGCCTCATTTTTCACATGTAAATCTAAATTACAAGTTCAATGCAAAACGCTATGAAAAAAAGTTTTTAAGTTAAAGGTAAGTCAGGGGGATTTTTTGTTTTTATAAAAGGCTCTTTAAAGTCCTAAAATAAGGCTTTGTGGTGGACAGAGAGGGATTTGAACCCTCGGTACAGTTACCCATACGCATCCTTAGCAGGGATGTGGTTTCAGCCGCTCACCCATCTATCCATTGAAGGTTGCAATTATAGTCATATATAAATAATTTATAGCTTAAAACTCTATCTTGTTGATTGTTTTGCTTTTATATTAATAATATAGTGAAATTTAAAATTAAAATGTTTCTGGTTTATAATAGTAATTTCAAACTGTGGACTAAATCGTGCTTCTAAATAATGATTAAAATAAAAAAATAACTTAGCACTAAGGCTATACCCTGAAAATATCTATATTTTTACTATCTTTTTCTATTGTTTATGCTTCAAAATATCCTAATTTCACAAATTATGAGTTAGAGAATATAGAAAAAGGTTCCGGCTATATTGCCAAAAACAGGATAGTTGATTATGCTAAAACATTGGAGTTGTTAAAAACACTGCCAAAACAAGAGCAGCTTTTGAGGGTAAATTTTTATTTAAATCAGCTGCCTACCAAACTTGATATAGTAAATTACAATCAAAGTGACTACTGGAGTACTCCCAAAGAGTTTTTAACATGCGGTTACGGGGATTGCGAAGATTATGCGATTATAAAATATTTTACGCTTTTAAAACTTGGCTTTTCAAAAGAGAAGCTTTTTATTACTACTTCGTATGAAAAATATACGGGACGACAGCATATGGTTCTAAGTTATTTTGAGCTAGAAAACAAGCCGCCGCTGATTCTTGACAGCCTGAGCTACAAAATTTTAGATTTAGAAAAAAGAGTGGATTTAAAACTGCAAATATTTATAAACCAAACGGGAGCTTACAAAATTGACGAAAACAACGCCCTTGTTAAAGTAGGCGATGTTCCAGAAAAATTTAAAGAGTTAATGAAAAAAGTAGAAGCGGAGAGCTAGAGTTTTTTTAAAATCTTTTCAACTATCAGAGCAGGATTGTCGGATTTATAAATCGGACGACCGACCACTATAAAATCTACATGCGCATTTTTTGCGTAAGCAACATCAGCGACTCTCTGCTGGTCTCCTGCATCCTCGCCAAAAGGGCGAATTCCCGGGGTTAGCGTCATAAACTCTTTATCTGTAATATTTTTTATTGACTCACTCTCATAAGCCGAGCAGACAACGCCGTCAAGCCCGCTTTCATATGCATCTTTTGCAAACTGGTCAGCTTTTTTTGCGATACTATTTTCATATATTTCGCCAAACTCCGCCTCGTTAAACGAGGTAAGAGCTGTAACAGCTAAAACTATCGGACGGTTTTCATACTTAGAGAGTCTATCCATAACCTCTTTCATAGCGCGTTTTCCGGCACTTGCGTGAACATTAAACATATCAACACCCAACCCCATGATAGACTCAGCCGCATCTGCCATGGTATTTGGAATATCATAAAGTTTCAAATCCAAAAATATCTTAAAATCAGGGTTTATTTTTTTAATATCTTTTAAAAACTCTTCACCGTCACGGATATATGAACGAAGCCCGACTTTTAGCCAGACATCGTACTCTTTTATCTTATTAATTAAATCTAAATTTTCCTGCTTTGTAGGTAAATCAAGGGCGACACATAATTCCATAATACCTCATTTTATTTTTATAATTAAATTGTACAACTTAAAACTATTTTACTAAACTCTTGATAGTAGCAACAATGCTTGGGTCCTCGAGAGTTGAGATATCTTGTGTAATCTCTTCACCTTTTGCGATTGAGCGGAGAATTCTTCTCATAATCTTGCCTGAGCGGGTTTTAGGAAGCCCCGGAACAAAAACGATATCATCGCAAAGGGCAATATTTCCAATCTCCTTTTTTATCATCTCGTTAAGCTCTTTCTCTATCGCTTCATAGCTCTCAAAACGGCTATCTTTTAGAGAATGTTTCATTACGACATACGCAAAAATCCCCTCGCCTTTAATTGGATGAGGCTTTCCTACAACCGCAACTTCAGCTACTTCATCCTCTTTTGCCAATGCCGCTTCAACCTCAGCCGTACCCATTCTGTGCCCTGAAACGTTAATAACATCATCTGTGCGACCCGTAATCGTGATGTAACCGTCTTCATCATAAAGAGCACCGTCACCGGTAAAATAAACTCCTCTGCCGTTTTGTTTTACATCGCCGAAATAAGATTTTATAAATCTCTCTTTGTCTCCCCAAATTCCTCTTATCATTGACGGCCAAGGACGGGTAATACATAAAAGTCCTGTCTCGTCATGCTCTTTTTTATTACCGTCTTTATCAACAATCTCTGCAATTATTCCAGGAAGCGGCAGTGTCGCACAACCAGGTTTTATAGGAGTTGCCCCCGGCAGAGGAGAGATAACATGTCCACCTGTTTCGGTCTGCCAATAAGTATCCACAATCGGACATCTGCTTCCGCCGACCTCTTCATAATACCATTTCCATGCAGACGGGTCGATAGGCTCTCCAACGGTTCCAAGAACTTTTAGGCTGCTTAAATCATATTTTAACGGCTCATGCTCACCCATCTTATGAAGCACACGAATAGCAGTCGGAGCCGTATAGAACTGGTTTACCTTATAATCCTGAACCATTTTCCATGCACGCCCTGCATCCGGATAAGTCGGAACGCCCTCAAACATAACGGTTGTTGCACCCATGCTAAGGGGTCCGTAAACTATATAGGTATGTCCGGTAATCCACCCAATATCCGCAGTACACCAGTAGGTATCATTCTCTTTTACATCAAACACCCACTCCATAGTCATTTGAGCCCAAAGAATATATCCTGCTTGATTGTGTTGAACACCTTTTGGTTTTCCGGTTGAGCCTGAAGTGTAGAGTAAAAACAGAGGGTCCTCCGCATCCATTGCCTCTGCTTCACACTCGTTTGATTGTTTTTTGATAAGCTCGTTATATGAAAAATCTCTTCCCTCTACCCAGTTGACTTCTTCATTGTTTCTCTCAACAACCAAAACTCTCTCTACCGAAGTTTTACCATTTAATGCCTCGTCAACTACCGGTTTTAACATATAAGGCTTATCTTTTCTGTAAGCTCCATCGGCTGTAATCACAACTTTTGCATCTGCATCTTCTATTCTGTCTTTCAGAGCTTCGGCAGAGAAACCGCCAAATACGATAGAGTGAATCGCACCGATTCTAGCACATGCAAGCATCGCATAAGCAGCTTCAGGAATCATCGGCATATAGATAACAACACGGTCACCCTTTTTTACGCCAAACTCATTTTTAAGCAGGTTTGCAAAACGGTTTACATTGTAATACAAATCAAGATATGTGATAGTCTGTTTGTCGCCTCTGTCACCCTCAAATAAGATGGCTGCTTTGTTTTTTCGACTATCCAAATGACGGTCAATACATTGAGTAGATACATTTAGTTTTCCGCCCTCAAACCACTTGACAAACGGAAAGTTGCTCTCATCTAAAACGGTATGAAACGGTTCTACCCAATCAAGCTTCTCTTTTGCATAACTGCCCCAAAAACCTTCATAATCTCTTATAGCTGCATCTTGCAACGCCTGATATTCACACATATTTTTTATTCTTGCATTTTTAGCAAATTCCGGATTTGGTTTAAAAACTTCTTTTATCATCTATTTTTTTCCTTAATGTTAATTTCATATATATCATCAAAAACGCAACTTTTTAGGATTGTATCAAACCATAAATCAATATTTCCTTGTAAAATTAATGAAATTATTTTATTGAACTATATTTCAGATACTTAAATAGTTAATTAACAGGGGTCGCAGGCTGCTCTTCGCTAGCTTTTGATTCATTGCTCTCCATGGAAGAGTCAACAGCACCACTCTTCGCAGGCTCAATTGAGCTATTTTCTTCTACGGGCTCTACGACAGTAGCTTCCTCTTTTTTAGGAGTCATCACCTCTTCGTAAATCGACTCAATTACTCCTCTTCTTTGCATAGTTTTATAAATGGTGTTAGCACGATTGTTTACATATTTTTGACTACCGGTCGGATTGTACTTAATAGGGTTTGGAAGAACTGCCGCAAGTCTAGCTGCTTCAAAAGCAGTAAGATTTTTAGCACTTTTATTGTAGTAATGGCGCGCAGCAGATTCGATACCAAAAATCCCGTCTCCCCACTCTGCAATATTAAGGTAAATCTCTAAAATACGGCGTTTTGAGATTGTTTTTTCAATTCGCCATGTAATAATCGCCTCTTTGATTTTTCGCACCGGATTTTTGCTTGGAGAGAGATATAGATTTTTTGAGAGCTGCTGTGAAATAGTGCTTCCGCCCGCCAAAGTGCCCTTTTTGATGCTTCGCTCGATGGCATTTTCCATCCCTTCTATGTCAAACCCGTCATGCTTGTAAAAACCGTCATCTTCTCCGATTAACACCGCTTTTATGACATTTGGAGAAATATTGCCAATAGTAACCCATTTTTGATTTATCTTAATATCGCGATTTGCATCAGCCCACTGCTCTTTGCGAATCTCCATAAAAGCAGTCGGAATCGGATTTGTCTCTTTTAGTGCGGCAACATCAGGATAGACAAAATAGCGACCGACATCGACTGCTCCCATTGCTAAAATAATGATTGAAAGTTTAAAAAAATTATTCATATAAGTTCCGCTTTATTATGTAAGTGCGACATTATATCAGCGTTGCTACAAGTTTGAGTATATTAATGGCATTATTGCACACCTATATTTGGGATGTTGCAATTCTCAATATTGTGTCAAATTATAAATCGATATTGCCTTGAGGAATTTATTTTTATGGTTTTGCTTAAAAAAATTGCTCCAAATTTATTAACAAAAAATTTTAAAAAATTTTATACTATAATAATTTTATTTGACATGTAACAATTAAATACATAAAAGGAATCTTACCTATGAAAGAAGTTATAAATGCTTATAGAGCACAAAAAATCAATGTAGACTCTTTTATTAAAACACTTATAGACAGCCTGCCTAAAAATTATATGGCGGAAGCCCCAAGCATACTAAAGCAGTATCGTTATATTCAGCTTATGTATGGGGTAAATTCAGAATTTAAACAGATAACACCGGTAATGTCCAGAAAAGAGAGCAACTCTTCACAGATCGGAAGCGATAAAAATCACTACTTTATGAAGCTTCATCTTAATGAAAACAGTATATATATCTCCAACCCTTATATTCACCATAAGACAGGAAAAGCAAGTGTGTCGGTCGTTCACTTAGTTGATTCTGTATACTATATCTTTGACATAAATCTTATCTATCTCCTAGAAGACCTTAAACTTATTGAGTACAACAGTTTTTACGATAAAATCAAACGAATTATCTACTTTTTTGGCTCAACCTCTCTGGCTTTAGTCTCTATTGCTCTTATCGGATATGGCGTGTTTGTATTTTTTTCACTGATGTTTTCTCTATCAACCGCAGATTTTTTGCACGATATATTTAGGTCGATTATCTCTATAACATTAGGATTGGCAATTTACGACCTTGCAAAACAGATATTTGAACATGAGGTGATGTTCCAATCGTTCCATAAATCCGAAGATAAACAGTATAAAGTATTGGGAAAATTTCTAATTTCTATCATTATAGCCCTATCTATTGAAACATTGATGGTTGTGTTTAAAATTGCACTTGGTGACCTCTCGAATATGCTCTCGGCTTTTTACCTTCTTATGGGGACAACACTTATGTTTGTAGGGTTAAGCTATTTTTACAAAACTATTCAAGAATCAACTCCCAAGGAAGATTATTGATTAAATAGCAAACATGATATCTATGGCTTTGCTATCATACTCAGGAGTATGCACTGATTTATTTTTCATTAGAAACATCTGTTTAAAATATTTCACTATAATTGCAAAAATTTTTAAGATAAAAAAGGTTACAACATGTTTGGAAGAAAATTAAAAACATACGATTTAAGTGCTGAGGAGTTAAACAAACTTCAATGGGCAAAAATATCAACCGCCAAAGGCGATATCTGGATAAAACTGTTTCCTGAGGAGGCTCCAAACACTGTTGCAAACTTCGCATATTTGGCAAATACGGGGTTTTACAATAACTTGAATTTTCATCGCGTAATCCCAGGTTTTATGGCTCAAGGCGGTTGTCCGCATGGAACTGGAACAGGCGGACCTGACTGGGCGATTCCTTGTGAAACTAAACTAAACAAGTCTAAGCACACAAGAGGAACTCTTTCAATGGCTCATGCAGGAAGAGATACGGGTGGAAGCCAATTTTTCATCACATTCGTTGCAACTCCTCACTTAGACGGTGTTCACACTGTTTTTGGCGCTATCCAAAAAGATGACGCTGAGAGCTTTGCAGTTCTTGATAGCATAAAAGGTCAAGACGCAATCAACTCTATCGAGATTTTTGAAACAAAGTAAATGCTTGTACACATCTGTTGCAGTGTAGATTCGCACTTTTTCTTAGAAAAACTACAACGCGACTATCCGCAGGAGAAGCTTATCGGCTTCTTCTACGACCCAAACATTCATCCATACTCAGAGTATCAGCTTCGCCTTCTTGATGTTAAACGCTCATGCAAAAAGCTCGGCATTGAACTGATTGAAGGCGAGTATGATTTTGAAGCTTGGATGGAAGCGGTAAGAGGTTTGGAAAATGAACCTGAAAAAGGCAAAAGATGTGAAGTCTGCTTTGACAGACGATTTGAAGTAAGTGCAAAAAAAGCGCTCTCCCTCGGCGAGACAAAAATAACGACAACCCTGCTTGTCAGCCCTCTAAAATCACAAGAACAACTTAAAAAAAGCGGTGATATTTTTTTCCAAAAGTACGGCGTTGAATTTATTGCTTTTGACTACCGTACAGATGGCGGAACACAGGAGCAAAGCCGTGTGACAAAGGAAGAGCAGCTCTACCGTCAAGACTACTGCGGATGTATCTACGGACTTACCATGCAGCGCGAGCAGCAAGACCGTCTGATGGATGAGATGTTTTCTCCTATTTCAAACAAAATATTGCCGGCTTCCATCGAAGAGAGACTTGAGATGTACAAATATCGCAATGAACTCGAAGATAAAAATATTGCTTATAAAATTATTAGAGAAAAATTTCTAAATTATCGTCAATTAAATTTTAAACTCCTTTCAGATAAAACCAATGTTATTCCCGCTTACGCTCTATCTTACTCTACTTTAGCAAGAAAAAAAGCACAAGGAGTGGTGGAATTTTCACATAACAACATCAGTTATTTTAACCGCGAAGAGATAAAGTTTGTCACTTTAGAGTTTTTCAACTCTGCATGCAGCTTTAAATATAGAACCGTAAATGAGCTGATATTTAACCCGCCGAGTTTTGATGAAGAGCTAAAGTTTAGAACTATTTCAACATCTTCAAATTACGATTTGACTCCAATTATTATTGTTGATAAAATCCCTCAAACAAAGCTTACAGTAGAGCTTGATGCAAAAATTTATGAAGATGTCAGAGAAAAACTAATCATTCTATAATATTTTTTTTGGTAGAATAGCCAAAATTATTATAAAGGCTTTTGTATTATGATTATGGATGTTATGGAAATTCAAAAAATTATACCTCACCGTTACCCTTTTTTACTTTTAGACAGAGTTACCGAAATTAAAGAGAATGAATCTCTAATCGGGTTTAAAAATGTAACAATCGGCGATAATGTATTTCAAGGCCACTTTCCGGGTCACCCAATCTATCCAGGAGTTATGATACTAGAAGGAATGGCTCAAGCCGGCGGAATACTGGCATTTAAGAGCATGGGCGATATGACAGAGGAGCAAGCTGCTAACAAAGTTGTATATTTTATGAGTATCGATAAAGCAAAATTCCGCGCTCCTGTAAAACCGGGCGACAGACTTGAATACCGCATAAGTGTTATCAAAAACAAAGGTCAAATCTGGGTACTTGACGGTAAAGCTTTCGTTGATAATGTTTTAGTTTCAGAAGCTGAACTAAAAGCCATGATTGTAGACAAATAATGAGCAAAATTTCTCCTTTAGCAATTATCGAAGATGGTGCAGTTATAGGCAAAAATGTTGAGATTGGCGCGTACTGCTTCATCTCTGCGGAGGCTACTATCGGTGATGGAACCAAAATAGAACAAAACAGTTGTATTTACGGAAAAACAACAATAGGCAAAAAAAACCATATATTTTCACATGCCGTAATCGGTTCGGCTCCGCAGGATTTGAAGTTTGCTGGCGAAGATGTAGAGCTGATAATAGGCGATAACAACAAGATTAGAGAGTTTACTCTTTTTAATCCCGGCACAAAAGGCGGCGGCGGAAAAACAATCATCGGTTCACATAACCTTTTTATGGGCTATGTACATATCGGACATGATGTAATAATCGGCAACCACTGTATTTTGGCAAATGCCGCAACCCTTGCCGGACATGTCGAAATGGGAGATTATGCGGTAATCGGCGGAATGACGCCTATTCATCAATTTGTTCATATCGGCGAGTATGCGATGATTGCCGGCGCATCTGCTTTGGCTCAAGATGTTCCGCCGTTTTGTATGGCAGAGGGAAATCGCGCAACACTTAGAGGATTAAACTTAACCGGACTTAGAAGAAACATAAAACGCGAAGAGATAGACGAGATAAAATCAGCGTACAAAGAGCTTTTTGAAGCTGGAAAACCGCTTAAAGATGTTGCAAACGAACTTTTAGAAAAAACTGCAAGTTTGCGTGTTCAGTCACTTTGTAATTTTGTTCTTAAAACAAAACGAGGAATCCCATATGATAGGAAAAATTCATGATTTTTAGAACATGCAGTTTTTGTGATGCCCAAGAGAGTGATGCAAATCCGCTAATTGCCGGCAACGGTGTATATATTTGTAAAAATTGCGTTATTTCGGCTTATAAGATAATGTTTGGGGACGATAAAGCCTCTGATGTATCAAAAAACAGTGAGCTGACTGATGCGGTTACAAAACTGATGACGCCTAAAGAGCTAAACAATTTTTTAGCTGATTACATCATCGGACAAGAGCGTGCCAGAAGATTGCTTAGTGTAGCCGTATATAACCATTATAAAAGAATTTTTAAAACTCACAATGTAAAAGATGATGAAACAGAGATTGCAAAATCAAATGTACTTCTCATAGGACCAACCGGAAGCGGAAAAACACTTATGGCTCAGACTATTGCCAGAGTGTTAAATGTTCCTATTGCCATTGCAGATGCTACAAGTCTTACTGAAGCCGGATATGTCGGAGAGGATGTTGAAAACATTTTAACAAAACTTCTTCAAGCGGCAGACGGCGATGTGCAAAAAGCCCAAAGAGGAATAGTTTTTATTGATGAAATAGATAAAATTTCCCGTATGAGCGAAAATCGCTCTATTACCCGTGATGTTTCCGGCGAGGGTGTTCAGCAGGCTCTTTTAAAGATTATCGAGGGAGCAGTTGTAAATATTCCGCCAAAAGGTGGCAGAAAACATCCGAATCAAGAGTTTATTGCAATTGACACGACGGGGATTTTGTTTATCTGCGGCGGCGCATTTGACGGTCTCGATGAGATACTAAAGAAAAAACATGGTGAAAATATTTTGGGCTTTGGACATGAAAAGAAGAGCAAAAAAGAGCAGAAGATGAGCTACGACATGGTTGAACCGGATGATTTGGTCAGCTATGGTCTTATTCCTGAGCTTGTAGGCCGTCTTCCAATAATTGCCTCGCTAAATGAGATTACAGAAGATGATATGGTTCGCATTTTAACAGAACCGAAAAATTCAATCATTAAACAGTATAAAAAACTATTTTCAATCGACAATGTTGAGCTTAACTTTGAAGAGGACGCGCTAAGAGCAATCGCAACCAAATCTATAAAAAGAAAAACAGGTGCTCGCGGACTTCGCGCAATTCTAGAAGAGAATATGATAGATATTATGTATGAACTTCCAGAATATAGCGGATATGAAGTTTTAATAACAAAAGCAGTAATAGACGGGGGAGAAGCTCCGGTCTATATTAAAAAACACTCAAAACAAATAGCATAAGGTTGCATAATGATATTTAACAAACTAATCGGACTTTTTTCAAATGATTTATCCATAGATTTAGGAACAGCCAACACAATCGTAATAGCAAAAGGCAGAGGTATCATCATAAATGAGCCCTCTGTTGTAGCCGTTAAAACAGGTAAATTTGGTCATCAAAGAGTTCTGGCAGTCGGACATGAAGCAAAAGAGATGGTTGGCAAAACCCCCGGTAATATAAAAGCTATTCGCCCGATGCGCGACGGTGTTATAGCTGACTTTGACATGACTGAAAAGATGATTAGAAAATTCATTGAAAAAGCTCACGGAAGAAGTTCTTTAATAAGCCCAAGAATTATTATCTGTGTTCCATATGGCTTAACGCAAGTTGAGCGAAAAGCAGTTCGTGAATCAGCTCTTAGCGCCGGAGCACGCGAAGTATTTCTTATTGAAGAGCCGATGGCAGCAGCAATCGGAGCAGGTATTGACATTCGTGAACCTCAAGGCAATTTAGTTGTTGACATAGGCGGCGGTACAACTGAAATAGGTGTCGTCTCGCTTGGCGGTCTAGTATTATCAAAATCAATCCGTACTGCGGGAGATAAGATAGACCAAGCAATCGTAAACTATGTAAGAAGAAAATACAATCTTCTTATCGGCGAGAGAATTGCCGAAGAGATTAAAATCAATATCGGAACTGCCGTAACACTTGATGAAGAGCTGAAGATGGTTATTACGGGAAGAGACCAAGTTGAAGGGCTTTTAAGTTCAGTTGAACTAACAAGCGAAGATGCAAGAGAAGCAATGAGAGAGCCTCTTAAAGAGATTGCAGAAGCTCTTCGCGATGTACTAGAGCAGATGCCTCCGGATTTGGCCGGTGACATTGTAAATCACGGTATTATATTAACCGGCGGCGGAGCACTTATTCGTCAACTTGACAAATATCTATCCGACATTGTTAAAATACCTGTCTATGTTGCCGATGAACCGCTTCTTGCAGTAGCACGCGGAACAGGCCGTGCACTGGAAGAGATAGATTTACTACAAGAACTTTTTGAAAATGAGTAAGGGGCTACTTAGCTTTTTTTCAATATTTATTGCACTCTTGATGGGTGCATTGTATTATACCGATGTTATTCAATCGCCATTTATCTCTGTTTTAAATGGGATAAAATCCAACTATCACACTTCAACAGAATTTATTGACAACCAGATAAACAAATATTTTTTTCAAGCTAGACATATTGAAGAACTGGAAAAAAAACTTCGACAATATGAAAATAATCACTTAATTATGCAGCAATTAGCCTCTGAAATAAATGATGTTTTTGTGCAAAATCGCTCAAATTTCAAAACAGACCCTAATGTAGAGTTAGTAAGAACTATCTCTTATCAAAAATTTGGCGACCAAAATAGAATATGGCTTGAAATTGATGAGTATAACTCTTCTAAAATCTATGGACTTACCTACAATGAACTTGTTGCCGGAATTGTTGTTTCGCACAATGGCAGACCGCTTGGGCTTTTAAACAGCGACCCAAAAAGTTCATATGCCGTATATGTCGGCGATGACAGTGCCCCGGGAATAGTTCATGGCAATAATGCGAAACATCTGCTGGTAAAATTTATTCCGGCATGGTTTTTGATAAAAACAGGAGATGAAGTTGTGACTTCCGGTTTAGATGAAATCTTTTTCAAAGGATTGAAGGTTGGAACTGTAATATCTGTTACTAAATCGCAGGGTTATCAAACTGCAGTTATTGAGCCATTCTATAAAGCCAATAATCCAAACTATTTTCATATGATAAAAAAAGTCAAATAACTCATCAAATATTAAGTGCTTTTTACCTATAATAAGCAAATTTTTTTATGCACTAAGCAACTCTCGAAAAACATAGTTTTTCGTAGCTTTAGAGGGGTTGGAAGGGACTTTAGTCCCTCCCGCTAAAACGGACTTGTTCGTTTTAGTGCGTAACATCAAATAAAAAGGTAAAAAATGCCAAAACGCACCGACATTCATACTATATTACTTATTGGCTCGGGTCCGATTATCATCGGTCAAGCTTGTGAATTTGACTACTCTGGAACACAAGCCGTTAAAACACTAAAAGAGCTTGGATACCGCGTAGTTCTTATAAATTCCAATCCTGCTACTATTATGACTGACCCTGAATTTGCGGATAGAACATATATTGAACCTATCAGAGAAGATGTAATTGCTAAAATTATCAGAGATGAAAAAGTAGATGCAATTCTTCCGACAATGGGCGGACAAACAGCTCTTAATGTAGCTACCAAAATGTATGAAAAAGGGATGTTAGAAGGTGTTGAGTTTTTAGGTGCATCACCGGAAGCTATCCATAAAGGCGAAGACCGTTCAGCTTTTAAAGATGCTATGATCAAAATAGGAATGGACTTGCCATTCTCGATGTACGCTTACAATATGGATGACGCTCTTAAAGCCGCTGAGACAATCGGCTTTCCGATAATTATCCGTGCCTCATTTACACTTGCGGGCGGCGGAAGCGGTGTTGCCTACAATATGGATGAATTTAAGAAACTAGCTCAACGCGGACTTGACGAATCTCCTGTTAGCGAAATTTTAATCGAAGAGTCGCTTCTTGGTTGGAAAGAGTATGAGATGGAAGTTATCCGTGACAAAGCGGACAACTGCATTATCGTCTGCTCTATCGAAAACTTTGACCCGATGGGTGTTCATACGGGCGACTCTATAACCGTTGCTCCGGCTCTGACATTAACAGACAAAGAGTATCAACGCATGCGTAATGCCTCTTTTGATATCTTAAGAGAAGTAGGTGTTGATACGGGCGGAAGCAATGTTCAATTCTCAATTGATCCGCGCACTGGAAGAATGATAGTTATCGAGATGAATCCTCGTGTTTCTCGCTCATCTGCTCTGGCTTCTAAAGCAACTGGATATCCTATTGCAAAAGTTGCAACTCTTCTTGCTGTCGGATTTACTCTTGATGAAATTACAAACGACATTACGGGAACTCCGGCATCTTTTGAACCGGTAATCGATTATGTTGTTACAAAAATTCCACGATTTACATTTGAAAAATTCCCTGAAGCAGAAAATACGCTTAGCACAAGTATGAAGAGTGTCGGCGAAGTTATGGCGATAGGGCGGACATTTAAAGAGTCAATCCAAAAAGCGTTATGTTCACTTGAAACAGGACTATGCGGATTTGATGAGATAAGTTCTGATTTTGATTTTATAAAACATGAGATTCGTCGTCCAAATGCAGACAGGGTTCTTTATGTGGCAGAGGGTTTCCGTCGCGGCATGAGCGTTGAAGAGATGTTTGATACATGTCAGATAGACCCATGGTTTTTATACCAACTTGAAGAGATGATAAAAACAGAAAGCATTATAACGGATAAGATTTTATCTGATGAAGAGTTTATGAGAAGTGTGAAAGTTGACGGTTTTTCCGATAAAAGAATTGCACAGCTGATAACTAAAAACTCAAATAAAAAAGTAAGTGAAGATGATGTTTATAGAGCTAAAAAATCTCTTGGCGTAAATCTTGAATATAATGAAGTTGACACATGTGCGGCGGAGTTTGAAGCACTTACTCCATACTTATACTCTACTACGAACATAACAAGACTTCCAAATGTTAAAAACAGAGTAAGCGATAAGAAAAAAGTTCTTATTCTTGGCGGCGGACCAAACAGAATCGGGCAAGGTATCGAGTTTGACTACTGCTGTGTTCATGCTGCGTTTGCGCTCAAAGAGATGGGCATAGAGACTATCATGTATAACTGTAATCCTGAAACGGTTTCAACAGACTATGACACTTCTGATGTTTTATATTTTGAGCCTATTGATTTTGAACATGTAAGAGAAGTTATAGAAAACGAAAAACCTGACGGGGTTATTGTCCACTTCGGAGGACAAACTCCTCTAAAACTTGCGAATGCTCTGACAAACATAGGAGCAAAAATTGCAGGTACACCGTCTCGTGTTATTGATTTAGCAGAAGACAGAGAGCAGTTTTCAAACTTCGTAAACAGCCATGGGTTGAAGCAGCCTGCAAACGGATTGGCAAGAACCAAAGAAGAGGCACATGACATAGCGCAGAGATTAGGTTTTCCGGTTCTGGTTCGCCCCTCTTTTGTTCTTGGAGGACGAGGCATGAGAATCGTTTACTCGCAAGATGAACTTCGCCACTATATGGATTTGGCGGTATTGGTCAGCAATGATGCGCCAGTGCTTGTTGATAAATTTTTAGATCAGGCTATCGAGCTTGATGTCGATGCAATTTGTGACGGCAAAGATGTTTATATCGGCTCAGTTATGCAGCATATTGAAGAAGCAGGAATCCACTCCGGAGACAGTGCTTGTTCACTTCCTCCCGTAAACTTGTCAAAAGAGATGATTGACAAAGTAGAGCAGCAGACGAAAACAATTGCGCTTGGCCTTGGCGTTGTCGGACTTATGAATGTTCAGTATGCAATCTATCAAGATGAGATTTATCTAATCGAAGTAAATCCAAGAGCTAGCAGAACAGTTCCATTTGTAAGCAAAGCGACAGGTATGCCGCTTGCTAAAGTTGCAACTCGTGTAATGGTCGGCGAAACTCTTAGAAGTGCGTTGGAATATTATGATAAGTACAATATTGTTATGGAAGAGAATGGTCTCTTAAAGCCTCGTCTAAAGGGTCATATCTCTGTTAAAGAAGCGGTTTTCCCATTCCATAAACTCTACGGTGCGGATTTGGTTTTGGGACCTGAGATGAAGTCAACAGGTGAGGTTATGGGGATTAGCTCAAACTTCGGAATTAGTTTTGCAAAAGCCCAAATAGCAGCCGGAAACAAAATAGTAACAAGCGGAACATGTTTTCTCTCGTTCGTTGACACAGACAAGAAACATGCTCCGGAGATAGCAAGCGGACTTCATAAACATGGCTTTAGACTTGTTGCTACAAAAGGCACTCAAGCTATCATAGAAGAGGCCGGAATTCCATGCGAAGTAGTTTTAAAAATCTCAGAAGGTCGTCCAAACATCGAAGACAGCATGAAAAATGATGCAATTCATATGGCAATCAATACATCTGATAACAATACTTCAAAAAAAGATGCAGTGCTTATCCGTCAAGAAGTGTTAAAGCGAAATATTCCCTATTTTACTACTTTAAGCGCAGCAAGAGCACTTATTCTTGCCCTTGATGAAATGAAAGATGAATCATGGTTGAACTCAAAAGCTCTGCAAGACTTTCTAGCTTAAGCTTAGAGATGAGCGTAATACTTGCTCAAACCGACACTACTGTCGGTTTTTTATCACAAGACGCCAAAAAACTCTATGCAATCAAATCCCGTCCAACAACAAAACCCTTTATTAAAGTTTATAAAGATTTTAGAAGCTTTTTGCAAGACGCTAACAGAGTGATGAAAAATAAAAAAAACTTAGTTCGCCGCTCTAAAAAAACTACATTTATTATAAACAACTTTTCATTTAGGGTTGCACAACCAACCATAAATTCACAAATATTAAGAGATACTCCATGGTTTTACTCAACATCGGCAAACAAAAGCAATGAAAAGTTTAACAGAGATTTTTGTGAATCTAAAGCTGATATAATAATAGAAAATTTGAACGGTTTGGTTGAAAAAAGCTCTTCAACTCTTATAAAAATAAACAAAAAAAAGATGAGAAAATTAAGATGAAAGAAAAAAACTGTATTAAGCATATCTATACGATAGCAAGCGGCGTTGCACTTGGCAGTGCCGGTGTTATGATGATGAGTGTTCTTAGCGGATGTGAGTCGTCCCAGCAGGAGCAGAAAACTGGGCAAAATAAATTTCTGGTAATTGAACAGCAGGCTGACGGAAAATATATAGTTGTTGAAGAGATGCCGACGGAGGGTCCAAGCAGAGCAATAATTCGTGAAGTTGATGAAAATGGAAATAAAACAGAACGATTAATGAATGAAGATGAGATGAAAAAACTCGCCGAGCAAGAGTACCAAAAAGTTCAAGAAGGCAGCTCTGAAACACTAAAGAGCGGTGAGAGCAGTGCCGGAATGGGGCTTGGCGGAACTATACTTGCCGTTGCGGCAGGTTCACTTTTGGGCAATATGATTGGCAATGCTTTGATGAATAACAAAAATTTTGCATCCCGCTCATCTACCGTAAATAAAAGCGCATATAGCCGTTCGGCAGGAGGGCAAGCCTCAGGAAGCGGAAGTTCAACAAAAAAAAGTTTTTTTGGCGGTTCAAAAACAGCTTCCGCATCAACTAGTTCAACATATGGAAGTTAAAATTGGTTAAATTATTAAAAATAAATCCTCTAAAAAATGAGCAGCTTGAAAAATTAGGATTTACTTGGCACACAGATAACGATAACAGTAAATATATCAGCGATAGCTTGGTAAAAATAACGCAAAATGAGGCAGAAGCTTACTATGAGGCTGTAAATGAAATATATGACATGTACGCCGAAGCGGCAGAGTATGTGATAGAAAATAACCTCTTTTTTGAGCTTGGAATTCCTTTTAATCTTATAGAAGCAATCAAAAAAAGCTGGGAGAGTGATGTTCACTGGCATGTTTACGGCAGATTTGATTTGGCGGGCGGATTAGACTCTAAACCAATAAAACTAATAGAATTTAATGCCGATACTCCAACGGCGCTATTTGAAACTGCTCTGCTTCAATGGGCGCTCTTAAAAGAAAATGGCATGAATGAAGATAAACAGTTCAATAATGTTTATGAATCTATAAAACAAAATTTCAAACGCTTAATCACTCTGTTTGATGACACAGAGCTCTTTGATGAGAGATATGACGGATGGAAAATACTCTTCTCTTCAATACACGGAAATGACGAAGAGGAGGCAACAACAAGATTGCTTCAGCAGATTGCGACGGATGCCGGTTTTAACACGGGCTTTGAGTATCTTGGAGATGTAAGATTTGATGAAGACGGAATATATGACAGAGATGAGAACCAATATGAGTATTGGTTTAAACTCTATCCTTGGGAAGATATAGCCGTTGATGAGCCGGAACTCGCAACAACTTTAACAAATATTATGCAAAACCAAAATGCAATAATATTAAATCCTGCATACACTCTGCTTTTTCAATCAAAAGGGATGTTAAAGATTTTATATGACCTCTTTCCTGACTCGCCATATCTTCTAAAAACATCTTTTGAACCGCTAAAAGGGATAAAGTATGTAGAGAAGAGCGTTTTTGGCAGAGAGGGAGCAAATGTTAAAATAGTTGATGCCGATGGAATTATTTTAAATGAGCAAGAGGGACCTTATGGAAACTATAAGAAAGTATATCAAGAGTATGTAGATTTTAACAAAGATGAAAATGGCTCAAAGTACCAAGCCGGTGTTTTTTTCGCCTATGAAGCGTGCGGAATGGGGTTTAGAAAAGGCGGAGAAATTATGAACAATATGAGTAAATTTGTCGGGCATGTTATAGTATAAAAAAGGTAAAAGTGCTAATTTGGCTGATGGTTAAATTCAGGAACAATTCTTTTTAGCTTTGATAACTTATCTTCAGATGTTAACAACTCTTCTATATCTTGATTTAGCTTATTTATGTCATATTTTGTAGGCTTTGCAACGGTAATGGAGTCATAAGGCGTCTTTGCATCACTCTCATTTATAAGCAACTCTTCGTAAAGTTTTTCACCTGGACGAAGTCCTGAAAACTCAACTTTTATGTCTAATCTTCCGCTTAGCTCTATCATCTTCTGCGCTAAATCAACAATCTTTATGGGCTCACCCATATCAAGAATAAATATCTCGCCGCCTCTACCGATAGCCCCCGCCTGTAAAACAAGCTCACACGCTTCTGGGATAAGCATAAAATATCTGGTAATGTCAGGATGCGTTACGGTAAGATTTTGTCCATTTTCAATTTGAGATTTAAATTTTGGTATAACACTTCCGCTGCTTCCAAGAACATTTCCAAATCTAACTGCAACTATCTCCGTACCGTTGCCGTTTGAATTTTGAGAATATAACTCACAAATACGCTTTGTCGTGCCCATTACATTTGTAGGTCGAACTGCTTTATCTGTTGATATCATCACAAACTTTTTAGCACCATGTTTTATAGCCATATCAATAACATTTTTTGTACCTATAACATTGTTTAAAATAGCTTCTTCTATATTTGCTTCAACAAGCGGAACATGTTTATAAGCGGCGGCATGTATAACAATTTCCGGCTTATACTTTTTAAATGTTTCATCTAAAAACTCTCTATTAACCACGCTTTGCATTACAAGGGCAGTATCGATTTTTTTTATCTCTTCTGCTATAGAATAGAGATTATACTCGCTATGGTCTAGAAGTATCAATTTTTTGGCACCGTACTTTTCACACTGTCTGCTTATCTCGCTTCCTATGCTTCCGCCTGCACCAGTTATTAAAATAGTTTTATCTTTTACAAAAGATGATATTTTGTTTTTGTCCAAATCTTTAGGATGTCGCGCAAGTAAATCCTCAACAGATATGTTCTTAAGCTGAGTAGCAAAATCTCCACCCTCCAAAATTTCATCTAATGATGGCAATATTTGAATATGATTAAAGTATTCCGAGAGATTATCATATATCTCTTTTATTCTGTCTTGCCCAGCTGAGGGCATTGCAATAACAAGCAAGTCAAACTTGCCCTCGCCTATTTTTTCTTTTAGTTTATACTTTGAAATTACCTGTATTGAGTCTATTGAGCGATTTTGGATTATTTTGTCATCATCTATAAAATATTTAACTCTATACTGGGTATTTGCAAACTCTGATTCCAGCTTAATCCCAGCTCTGCCCGCGCCGTAAATAACAACTGTTTTTGTTTTTCTAATACGGCTTTT
This sequence comes from Sulfurimonas sp. RIFCSPLOWO2_12_36_12, assembly GCA_001829675.1. Lineage (GTDB taxonomy): Bacteria > Campylobacterota > Campylobacteria > Campylobacterales > Sulfurimonadaceae > Sulfurimonas. The sequence continues at coordinate 22,622 of MIBZ01000015.1, forward strand.
ATTTATAATATAGTAGTAGAGGTACATTGCAAAATTTATTGCAAACAGATATAAAAAGAGTTCAGAAAGCAAAAATGCAAATCTAACTTTCCCGTAAAACAGAGGCAAATAAACTAAAAATGCAACAATATATACAAAACTTTTTATAAGAAATGTTTTTTGAGAGGCCTTGGACCAAGAGAGAGAGTAGTCGCTAAATATAACAAAAGAGGAGACCATTCGAACTAAAATAACGCTAAGAACTACATTAAGCTCAAATGGCATATGAAATATAAAAAATGTCCACAAAAATGTGGTAAACGAAAGAGTAATTATTACTAAAAAGTTTAATACTCTTTTGTCTATATTCATAATACCTCTATGATGCTTGCTAATTTTATCTATTTACTATTTCTAATTTTTGTTTTAAAATAGTTTTTCCTGCCTCAACACCCGGTTGATCATAAGCATTTATGTACATAAATTTAGCACAAACTGAAGTTAAGAGCTCGTACTCATACATTAAACTAGCAATACTTCTCTCTCTTACGCTGTCAATTGTCATAACATCACACGGAATATCATGTAAATTATTGATTGACTCTATCGTAGCGTCTGCCTGCTTATTTATTAGCGAAGAAAACTCTATGTTATCAAGATAATCCAACTCATCAAGACCTTCTAGCCTAACTTGTGGAATCTTTAAATCATTGTCAAAATCATTAACTTTTATAACGGTTACCGTTTTGTCTCTTCTTCCCTCAACGATGAGCTGTAAAAAAGAGTGCTGATCAATCGGTCCGATAATTCCAATAGGAGTCAGACCCTGTCTTGAGCTATTTATATCAACTTTACCCAAACTCTCGCCCCAGAGCTGTATATACCACTTGTTAAAGCCCTCTAACCTTGATGAGTAAGAGAAGACTACATTTATATTAAAACTATTTTTATACTCTACAAAAAATCTTGCTTTTTTAACCACTCTTGCGTATGTTTCATCTTTGGCAAAAAATGAGTCATGCACCTCTTTAGCACCGCGCAAGAGCTCATCTATATCTATTCCGACTATTGCTAATGGAAGCAGACCGACCGCGCTGAAGACTGAAAATCTTCCGCCGACATTTTTTGGTATCTCAAAATTTCTTATCTCGTTTGCTTTTGCGTACTCGCTTAGTTTTGAATCGCTCTCAGTAACAACCAGAGTGTTATGCTTATCGCACTTAACCAAAGAGTTGATATATTTAAAAATAGAGACTGTTTCAATAGTAGTACCGGATTTTGATATAACTATAAAAAGAGTGTCGTTTAAATCAATATTTTTGACTTTTGATTTTATATCTATTGGGTCGGTAGTTTCCAAAAAGTACAGTTTTTTTGTTAAATTTTTTGAGTATTTTAGAAATTTATATATAGCGTATGTACCCAGAGTGCTTCCGCCTATGCCGATAACTATGATATTTTTCTGCTTGACTGTTGAAGCATACTCTTTAAATAGAGAGGTATCCTGATGTACAAGGTTATAGTAACCTATGTACTCCTTCTCTCTTATTATCTCATTAAAAATATCCTCATCAGATATAGTCGGATTAAAATTATGCTGATATTTCATTATATTTTTTTGCTTTTTTTATAAAAATAGTTAGTAGCTTCAACGAATCCATCAACGCTTCCGCAATCGAACCTTCTGCCCTTAAACTTATACGCTATAACCTTGCCTAGTTTTGCCTGAGCTAAAAGAGCATCGGTTATTTGAATCTCTCCGCCTTTTCCCGGTTTTGTCTCTCTAATAATGTCAAAAATATCCGGCGTCAAAATATATCTGCCGATTATCGCCAGGTTTGAGGGTGCATCTTTTGGTTCCGGTTTTTCTACCATGTCTGTTACTCTAAATATGCCTTCCTCTTCTTCATTACCCGCGATTACACCGTATTTGTTGCTATCTTCTGCGGGTATCTCTTCAACAGCAACTATGGAGCAGTGATATTTATCAAAAAGTTTTACCATCTGAGCCAAAACAGAGTCGCCATCATTGTCACATAAATCATCAGCTAAAATTACCGCAAACGGCTCATACCCTATAATAGGCTCACCGCATAAAATCGCATGTCCCAAACCCTTCATCTCTATCTGTCTTGTATATGAAAAAGTACATTTTGTAATAACGGCTCTAATCTCCGTTAAATAGTGCTCTTTAGATGTACCTTTTATCTGATGCTCTAGCTCATATGAGATATCAAAATGATCCTCAATCGCTCGTTTTCCGCGACCTGTAACAATAGCCATATTCTCAACTCCGGCACCAAGAGCCTCTTCTACACCATATTGTAAAAGCGGTTTTGTAAGTATCGGCAACATCTCTTTTGGAATTGCTTTTGTAGCAGGAAGAAATCTTGTTCCATAACCTGCAGCCGGGAAAAGACATTTTTTAATTTTCGTTGTATTTTTTGGCATCTACCAATCCTAATAAATTGTAATTTTTCAAAATTCTATCTAATGCCACCATAAAAAATGTTAAATTTTTAGTTTATACACTTTCGCATGCGGAGTCATTATAACTTCTTCAAACAATGTTCTGTCATACTCTTCTAAAACCATCAGCTGAATATAGAGAGAGTTGTATGTTTTCTCATCAACAACCAGAAAAGTTTTATAGTTTGACATATATACAACATTGATATCTGCCATAGGATTGGAAACTTTTATATCTTTTTGAAGTTTCATATCTTTATCATACGAAGTTTGAGCAAATCTTTTTATCGGCATTTTTTGATTGTTTATAGTTATTGTTGCGGTTTTGAGGTCAAGCAAAACACCATTGCCTAAATTTACAATATTTTGCTCTTGTTTAAACATCTTGGTAACATAATAAAGTGAGCGATTTTTCATCTCTCCGCTCATTAAGTTTATGTTTGAGAACATCTCAACCGTCTGATAGATATCTATCATTCTATACGGCAGATAAAAGTAGACATCTCTGCTCTTTTTTGGCAGTTTTATATCAGTTTGAAGCGAGAGTAAAAAATCATTTGTATCACTAAAACCGTACTCTTTTGTCATCTGCTCAATATTTGAGAAAATAGTTAAATTCTTGTCAAAATTATCTTTTGCAAGTTTAAAAGTTTTCTCTGTATATTCAACATCAAGCCTTGCCATTTTTGCCGATACATCCTGAGGATTTGTAAGCATAAAACTTATAGGAAAATTTACGCTTCCGCTGTGCTTTCCGCCGTCTATCAATGTTTTTACATCGCTGTAATATCTAAGAGGATAACCGTAATCCCACCAAGCAACCACATAATCTTCTCTTTGAGCAATATCTTTTAACTTCTCTAAAATTTTAACCTCATCAGAGTTGAATACCGTTGGAACTTTGTAATCCTGCACATGAGCAATATTTGGATATAAAACAGCCAAAGACAAAGCAGTTATGCTTAAAAATTTTAACTTTTTTGTAGGCATAAATCGTGCAACTTCCGTGATTAAAAATGCCACGCCAAAAGCCAAAACAGGAACTGCGTAGATAGTAAATCTAAGTCCGCCTACACTTGCTAAGAAGCCAAGCCCGATAAGCGGAAGCCCAAGCAGCATAATCTTGTGTCTGTAAGCCAAATAGATAAATCCTACAATAGCTAAAACAAATGTAATTACATGCCCGCTGATGCGCTCTGCAAAGACATTAAACGGAATATGTCCAGCCTCTCTGACTGTTTGCATAACAGAGTAGAAATGAAGTTTCAGTCCCTCTTCACCGGCAGTTACTGCATCTTTAAAAACATAACCCTTTAACTGAGCCCAAATTGGGTCAAATCCCCCTGATGCAAAAAATGCAATTACGGAAATTGCTAAAATATGATATATATATTTTTGAAATTTCTCTTCTTTGAAGATATACATAACAATCAAAACAACCGGTAATCTTATAAAGCCGTCAAGATTTACCATAGCAAACATCATAATTGCTAAAAGTTTATAGTTGTATAGATTTTTTCTATCCCATATTAGAGTGTAAAAAAGTATAAGTCCGAAAAATGAGAACTCCAAAGAGTAACTCTGAGGATACCACCATCTGTAAACCAAAATATCAAGAGCTGTTATAAGAAGATATTTGTTCTCATTTGTTTTAACAGCCCAGATTATAGACCACAGAAGAAGCATAGGCAGAACTATATTTAGCATATCGGTGTCATAGTAGCCGATCATAGTGCGGTTATAGTAACTATGCCCTATGCTAGCAAGCAGTGCCGCTACAAGCCCTAATTCCAAATTATCCAAGCTTTTGGCAATTAAAATTATAGGAACAACGATAAGTGAGCTTAAAATTACCGGCATAAATAGGATTACACTCTCAAAAGAGAACGGCAAAATATAGGCAAATAGCGCTGTTAGCTGTGAGGCGGCAAGTCCAACCGGGGAGAGGTCATTTTCTTGATGAACTCCAGATAAAATATCTCTAGCACCCTCTGCCCAAAAGTAACCGTCATTTGTGTTTATCATAAACTGACCATTAAACATAAACTGCTCAAAACCGCTAAACTGATAATACCAAATCATTCTAGCGGCAACCGAGAACGCAAATGCCAATGCTATATAAAGGAGTGTTAACCTTGTCTCATTTGTCAATGTACCCATCTTCTATCCTCTTAGTTATATCTCATTATACAGACTATCTCTCTCAACAGGAATAAAACCGCTGTTTTTTATAAGTGCAGTAAAATCTTCCAGCTTTACACCGTTTGCACTCTTTGCACCCGCCGCTGAGTTTATAGACTCTTTTTCTATTGTTCCGTCTAAATCATTCGCCCCAAACTCCTGAGCAACAAGAGCCAAGTTTACGGTTGATGTAACCCAGTATGCCTTTAAATTTGGCACATTATCCAAAACAATGCGGCTGATTGCCATAGTTTTTAAAATCTCATTTGCAGTTATCGGTTCTTTTATATTTAGGTAGTTATTTTCAGTCTGATATACAAGCGGGATAAAGCAGTTAAAGCCGTGCGTAATATCTTGAAGCTCTCTAATTCTCATCATGTGGTCTATGCGGTTGGCTCTGCTCTCTACATGCCCAAAAAGCATAGTTACATTGCTTTTTTTGCCTCTCTCATGCCATTTTTGGTGAATCTCCAGCCACTGCTGAGATGTGACTTTACCTTTGCAGATATAATCTCTAATCTCTTCATCAAAAATCTCTGCACCCCCGCCGGGCATAGAGTCCACACCGTTTTCTATCATCAAATCAAGTATCTCATCATAACTTTTGCCGTATTCGCGAGATAAAAAGTCCACTTCAGCGGCAGTCAGGGCTTTTATATGCAGATGCGGATAAGCTGTTTTAATCTTTTTAAAAATATCAAGATACCACTCTAAACCCGTATTTGGGTTGTGAGCCGAGACGATATGAACCTCTTTTGCACCGCGAGTGTTGATATCTTTTACAATTTCCATTATCTGTTCATGCGTCATTGTATATTGGTTTGGATTTTTTCTTGTAGCAGAGTAGGCACAAAACTTGCAAATATCCGCACAGACATTTGTCGGATTTATATGACGGTTAATATTGTAGTATGTTTTTTTGCCATGCTTCTTTTTTCGAATCGCATCCGCCAACTCACCGAGCTCAAAGAAATCCATATCATAGAGAGCCAGTGCTTCATCGAAGCTCACTCTATGACCTGCTAAAATTTTTTCTCTTAAATTCATATCTACTTTAGTGCCTCAAATTTTTCAACTTCATCTAACTGTTCCCAAGGATAGTCACTTTGACCTACTTGACCTCGAGCCGCCACATCTGCGTACAAAAAAGTCTCTTTTGACGGATGGTCTAAATTGAATTTTCGTGTAATCCAGTTTGGAGTCAGGGAGAAGTTATTTAGTACAAACTCTGATAATTTATCGTCATCCAAGCCGTTGATTACTGTTCCGTATGTATCAACTGCAACCGAGGTCGGGCGAGCCACCCCTATCGCATAAGATATCTGAACGAGTGCTTTTTTTGCCAGACCTGCTGCAACTATATGTTTTGCAATGTAGCGAGCCGCGTAGAGTCCACTTCTGTCCACTTTTGTGTAATCTTTTGAACTCTGTGCTCCGCCGCCGATTGGCGCATAACCGCCAAAGCTGTCAACTATAAGCTTTCTGCCCGTTAAACCTGAGTCGTGAAGCGAAGAGTGAGATACATATTTGCCTGTCGGATTTATATGGATAATACAGTCATTTTTGTTGTAAAGTTCACTTGGAAGTCCCGCATCGTCTATCAGTTCACCGATTAACTTTCTAACCGTATTGATGTCCATCGTATTTACACAAGGAGCAGATACTACTATTGTATGGATTTTTTGAGGCTTGCAGTTCTCAAAATTATCTTTTTTACCATAATCCATAGTAACCTGAGTCTTGATGTCAACACCCAATTTTGAAGGATTTGCTTTTGCAAAATTATATACTTTCTCCATCAAAACTCTTGCATAAGTTATGGCACTCGGCATAAAGTTTTTTGTCTCTATATCTGCATAACCAAACATAATTCCCTGATCCCCCGCACCAGTTTCACCGTCTTCTTGGTCAACACCTTGGTTAATATCTGGAGATTGGGAGTTTAGAAGAACTTGAAGTTCTACCTCTTCAGGGTGAAGACACTCCTCTTTTGTAAAGTATGGATTTCCGTCGTAGCCTATATTAACAAGCGCATCATGAACAATTTTTTTATAATCTTCAGTCGTTACTCTGGTTTTTGAGGTTACCTCTCCGCCGATTACGATATGTTTTCCTGCAACAAAAACCTCTGATGCAACTCTTGATTTCGGGTCTCCGATGATAAGCTTATCAACTATGCTGTCTGCGATAATATCCGCACACTTGTCAGGATGCCCAGGGCTAACTACTTCACTCGTAAATAAATACATAAATTTCCTTAAATTATTATCAGCTTATAAAGATGCCTCTTTAATAAACTAGTTTGAAAAACACCATTTAATTTCGGCTTATATTACCAAGCCAGGCGCTTTCCACATTGAAGTCGTAATATTATCATCTACTAACTTTAATTGCACTTCGTAAGCTTTTTTAAACCTAATTTTTATCTCATCATAAATCTTTTTATTCTCTAAGTTTGGCTCATAAACTCTCTCCCAAACGACCAACTCTTTTGCCGCGCTTGCCATATCTTTGTATATTCCGACACCCACTCCGGCAGCCATAGCAGCGCCTAGTGCCGTGGCTTCCGTAACTTTAGGGATTTTAACTCTGCACCCCGTCACATCGGCAACTATCTGCGACCAAAGTCTGCCTCTGCTAGCCCCTCCCGCAAAGACGATTTCATCTATCTCTACACCCGTAAACTCTCTTATTTTATCAAGATTTATGGATGAGACTATAGCGGCATTTTCTTGCAAACTTCTAAACATTGATGCGCGGTTGCAAATCTCCGGGTTTATGCTAAGGTTTAAAAAGCTAGGCGCGGCGTGATACCACTTCCCATACTTCATGCTGTCCGAAAATATAGGCAAAATTCCGTATGAACCGACGGGGACTTTAGAGGCTTTCTCTTCTAAGAGCGAGTAAACATCCACGCCCTGCTCTTTTGCTTGAAGCTTCTCCATATCGCAAAAAGCATCTCTGAACCAGCGCATAACAAGTCCGCTGAAAAAGGTAATCCCCTCCGCTTGAGAGAGGTTTGAGATGACATGCGGATTTACTCTTATGTTCATGTCAAGCGGCGGAGGCGTGTTTTTGTCTATATTTACAACCTGCTGCCAAAAAGAGCCGCCGAGAATTGCTACCTGAGCGACATCGACAACGCCCAAACCTGCCGAGCCTAGCTGAACATCTCCGCCGCCCATAACCACTTTTGTGTTTATTGATAAGCCGGTAACAGCACAAGCCTCTTTTGTGACACTTCCCATTAAAGTTCCGACCTCCAAGACTTCTGGAAATATGTCATCCTTTAAACCGACTTTTTTTGCCATTTCGCTCGCCCAATCACGGTTTTTCAAAGAGAATATCCCCGTTGTTCCGCCGTTACTAGGATCCGTTGCGATTACTCCGCTAAGACGAGAGAGTATCCAATCTCCAATCATAGAGATTTTCGCAACTCTCTCATAAAGCTCAGGTCTATTATTTTTTAGCCATAAAATTCGCGGAATTGCACCGAGCGCGAAAGTCTGCCCCGACTCTTTGTAAAACTCCTCTTCAATCCCTTTGAAGTTCTCTTTTAAAAACCGTACCTCTTTGTCCGCCCTTGCATCGACATTTGCAACTGCCCAAAGCTCATTGCCATCTTTGTCATAAAGAACTATTCCCTCACGCATGCTTGTTGCACTAAGAGCTAAAATATCTTCACCTTGAAGATTTGCTTTTTGCAAAGACTCTTTTATACATTCACATGTCAAAATCCAGTTTGCCTCAAAATCAAAACTCATAGAGTTAGCCACGCCCTCCTCTTCAAGGTGCGTCCACTCTTCTTGTGCAGCACTTATCTGATTGCCAAGAGTGTCAAAGATTACGGCTCTTATACTCCCGGTTCCTGCGTCTATCGCCATTAAGTATTGCATATTTTTCTCCTTATAATATTTGTAAATTTCATTAGACTTCTTTTGCATAACTCTAAAATAAATAGTTTGTTCGTTCACCCTGAGCTTGTCGAAGGGCAATTAAAGCGCATGGTTCGACAGGCTCACCACGAACGAAAACTAGGTTATGAAAAGAGGTCTATTATATCTCACCCAATACAGGCAGTCCAAATCCACTTAGAGTTTTAAACTCTATCTCAAGCCCGAGGTTAAAAAGCAGTGTATCAAGAGTTTTTACAGATACCGAACCGAACTCTCCTCGTTCAATTTTTCCAAGCGTGACACGGCTTATACCTGCTTGAGCGGCAAGATGCTCTTGTGTCATTTTTTTATCTTTTCTAAGCTCTTTTAGCTTTTTACCTATTTCACTTAGTTTCAAGTGCTATCTCCTTGTATGTTTTTTTATCTTATCCCAATTTGATAATATTGGTTATCATTTTACTGCAATTATATTTAAATATAAAGTACTTTTATCTTTTTTGCAAAAAGTAAACTATTTCATTGCAATTTGTCATATTTTCTAAAATAAGAAGACATTTTTGATGTCACACTAATCAGGTTATTTAAGGTTATTTTATATAGAATGTCCTCTAATGAATAGTTATCGTCTCGCCGAAACTAATCGCAGACTGTGAGAGATTGAATGAGAAAACCAATGACTTATGTAATCGGTGTTGCCCTTACCCTGGCTATTTTGATTAGCCTGTCCCTCGCCGCCCTGCACCTGGGTTATCAGGCACCGAGCATCCGCGAACAAGGCACGCCCGGAAATCTTGGTTTGGCCTATGAAACAGTACATATTCCCACTGTTTCTGGAAAGCGGCTGTTTGCCTGGCTATTGCCGGTTCCCGGAGCTGACACCAGCATCATCATCCTGCATGGCTG
>MIBZ01000015.1:32124-39224 GCA_001829675.1 Sulfurimonas sp. RIFCSPLOWO2_12_36_12
CGCGCGCAACCACGGCAACAGCGACGCCGACTCTTCCTCTTCCATGCTCCGTTTCGCCGAAGATCTCGACCATGCCACCGATTGGCTAAGGCAACACCACCCGGGGCGCACCCAAAAGTTAGCCCTGCTGGGGCATTCCGTCGGTGCTGGTGCCGCCTTGCTTACGGCTTCGAAACGCAGGGATATAGACGCGGTTATCAGCGTTTCCGCTTTTGCACATCCAAAATGGATGATGAAACGCTCCCTTCAGCGGTTTCACCTGCCCGACTGGGTTATTGGCTTTGTTATGGACTACTGGCAATGGTACATCGGACGCCGCGTCGACGATGTTGCACCCATGAACACGGTCTGCAAAATCGCTCGTCCCGTTTTACTGGTGCATGGCAGGGCGGATACCACCGTGCCAGTGGAAGATGCCAGAGCCATTGCGAAAAACTGCTCTGAGTCTCAACTGACTTTACTTGAAATCGATGGGGCTGAACACGATTCGGTCGACAAGATCGAACAGCACGGCTTCGAACTGGTACGGTTTCTCCAACAGCAGGGATTCGCGGCACCGCAAACTACGCCCCTGTAAGTGACTAAGATACAAAACGATAGGATAGGAGGAAACAAAAAACAAGTTGAAGATGTAAAATTCACATAACAAATACTAGGATTAAGTAGACAAATGGGAAGTGCTGTTTCTAAAATAGAAAATATAATAGAATCTCAAAGCTTCACTCGTTCCACTTCTCCAGAGACTGTGAAAGAACCCAAAAAGCAATTTCCTAAAATCAAAAATGATGAAGTAAATATTCTGCTTCTAAGGTGTAGTTTTTAAAAACTGCTCTACGCTAAAACTCTCCAACCCGCAGTTAAAAAATTTACCGTCGTTTGTAATGATAGCCGTGCAACCGCTCTGTTTCGCGCATAAACACTGCAGTACATCTTCCAAATCTAAGTTGCCCCCTTGTGCAAGTTCAACGCCCTCAAAAAGTATCTCTTTGCTAAAATTTAAAATCTCCCAATCCACAAAAACTACATTTTTAAAAAACTCCAGCGTTTTTGCCTTCTCTTTTGAGATGTAAAAAAGGGTTGTCAACATATCTTCACTTACGCATAGCGCAAAATCATCATAAATAGCTCTTTCCACAAGCTCCATAGCTCTCTGATGCCCTGCTCTTTTGGCATCGATGATGTCGGCGACCACATTGGTATCTAAAAAGATTTTTTTACTCATGATTTTTTTCCAAAGCAACCGCTTCTTTTATCTCTTTTGAGGACAAGTTGCTATATTTGTCGTCTATCGTGCCGCTACCTGCATATTTTTTAAGTCTTGAGAGCTTGTCTTTTTTCTCTTTTTGCGATTTTTTCTCCAAATACTCTTTAAACTCTTTGGCATAAAATGGAGAGAGAAAAAGACCTTTATACTCATGAGTCTTTTTATCTTCTATATCGACAAAATCATACATTTGCAATTTATCGATATTTCTTACTAAATCTCTGATTCCAAGTATTGTTGTCATTTGGACTCCTTGTTGTCTTTTAGATAATTATAGCTTTTAGAAGAGTTACTGTCAATATCAATATTTGTTTTGTAATGATAAAAAAAACCGCCTACCCCAAAACCTCTAGCTCATCGCTGTATTTATGCTCACAATACTGCTCGTAGCTCGATTTGTATATTTTATAGTGTTCAGTTGATTTATGCCCGTCAAGTGCCGCTTCGTCTCTCCAAGTCTCAACCGCAAAAAATTTCTCCGGTCTATCTTTGCACTGAAAAATGTCGTAAAAAATACATCCGTCTTCAGCTTTGCTTAGTGCTACCATAGCCGTTAAAAGCTCTTTCATCTTCTCTATGCCGTCTTTTTTTGCTATAAATGTTACTTTTTTTGTTATTGTCATTTTTATCTTCTCCAAATGTTTAAAGTTTAATATATTTGTTTAAATACCACTCGATAGTTTTTACTATTCCGCTCTCAAAGTTCTCATCTGCTCTCCAAAGAAGTTCAGTCTCAAGTTTTGTGGCATCTATTGCGTATCTTCTGTCATGCCCTGCTCTGTCTTCTACAAATGTGATAAGCTCTTTGTAGCTTTTAGTTGTCGGAACTTTTTCATCAAGAATTGCACAGATAGTATTGACTATCTGAAGATTTGTTCTCTCATTTCTTCCGCCGATGTTATATGTTTCTCCGCTTTTGCCCTTGTGATAAACCAAGTCTATGCCTTTGCAGTGGTCAAGGACGAAGAGCCAGTCTCTTATGTTTTTGCCGTCGCCGTAGATAGGTATAGGATTCCCTTTTAATGCGTTTCTTATAATAGTTGGAATAAGTTTCTCGTCATGCTGTTTTGGTCCGTAATTGTTTGAGCAGTTTGTTATGACCGTGTTCATCCCGTATGTTTCTCTGTAAGCCCTTACTATCATATCGCTTGAAGCTTTGCTTGCGCTGTATGGGGAGTTTGGAGCATAAGGAGTGGTTTCGGTAAATAGCCCTGTTTCACCCAGCGTTCCATACACTTCGTCAGTTGAGATATGATGAAATCTGCAATTATTATAATTTTTTTTATATGTAAAAGGTTTTTCCATCCAATATTTATAAGCTACATCAATAAGCGTAAAAGTTCCATTAACATTTGTCTCTATAAATACAGCAGGATTTTTTATACTATTATCAACATGAGATTCTGCCGCAAAGTGGATAACGCCTTGTATGTCGTACTCAGCAAATATAAATTCTACGAGTTCACGGTTGCAGATGTCCCCTTTTATGAATTTATATCTTGGATTATTTTCGCACTCTTTAAGGTTTTCCAAACTTCCCGCATAGGTTAATAAATCTAAGTTTATAAGCTTGTACTCTGGATATTTTTCTAAAAAGTAAGGCACGAAATTTGAGCCGATGAACCCTGCCGTGCCGCTTAAGAGTATATTTTTCATTTTTCTTTTACCAAATCCACTAAATATTGTCCGTAACTGTTTTTGCTAAGCGGTTTTGCCATTTCTAAAACCTGCTCTTTAGTTATCCACTTGTTATTGTAAGCAATCTCTTCAAGACAGGCTATTTTATACCCTTGTCTATGCTCTATTGTCTGCACAAACTGTCCCGCTTCTATAAGGCTGTCGTGCGTTCCGGTGTCTAGCCATGCAAATCCGCGGCCAAGCACTTCCACTTTTAGTTTATCCATCTTTAGATACTCTTCATTAACCGATGTAATCTCAAGCTCGCCGCGATGAGACGGTTTTACATTTTTAGCAATACCAACCACACTGTTATCATAAAAGTAGAGTCCCGTTACTGCGAAGTTTGATTTAGGGTGCTCAGGCTTCTCTTCTATGCTTATGGCCTTTTGATTTTCATCAAACTCCACTACGCCAAATCTCTGCGGGTCTTTTACCTGATAGCCAAACACAACAGCCCCCTCTTTTAACGAAGCTGCATTTTTAAGAAGCGGTGTAAATCCATGACCGTAAAATATATTATCTCCAAGTATCAGACAGACATTATCGCTGCCTATAAACTCTTCGCCAAGTATAAAAGCTTGAGCTAAACCCTCCGGATTTGGTTGCACTTTGTACGCTAACTTTATACCCCAGTCGCTTCCATCTCCCAAAAGCTCTTCAAACTTTCCAATATCTTGCGGCGTTGAGATGATAAGTATCTCTTTTATGTCTGCCAACATAAGAACTGAAAGCGGATAATAAATCATAGGTTTATCATATATCGGGAGCAACTGTTTGCTTATGCTTCTTGTTACCGGATAGAGCCTTGTTCCGCTTCCCCCTGCTAATATTATGCCTTTCATCTATTGCTCCTTCTATAAAGCTGCTAAATATTTAATCATTCGGATTATATCTAATTTGAGTAATTACAATATAATATTAAAAAAATAGGATGTCGCCATTGGATTTAGTTCTGCATATTGAAGATATTATAGAAAAAAACGGCAGCAATTTCGAACTATCTAAACTCTTTAAAGCTTTTATAAACGAGTATAAAACCTCTCTTAGCGAGCTGTTTCAAAAGAGCCAAGGCAAAGATTTTTTAGTCCGCCACACAAAGCAGTTAGACTCCATCATCTCTTTAATGTACAAAACAGTTCTAAGACGCATTTTTGGAAACTATCTTCCGATGAGAAGCTCCATCCCTATAGCCATTGTAGCGCTTGGAAGTTACGGCAGAGAGCAGCTCTGCGTCCACAGCGATATAGATTTGCTCATAGTTTATGAAAGGGTTGAGGGTTTTAACAGTGAGCTTATTATAGAAAAACTGTTCTATCTGGCTTTGGATGCAGGTCTCAAACTTGGTCACAGAGTACATGAAGTAAATGACCTTTTTCGTGCAAGCCAAGATGACATTACCATTAGAACCTCTCTTATGGAAGCCAGATTTGTAACAGGCTCAACTCTTACTTGGCACGCAACAAGCAAAGAGCTTAACAAAATACGGCTACACAATCAAAAAGAGTTTATTTTTGCAAAAATTGAAGAGGCTCAGGCAAGGCGCAAAAAGTATCCAAACTCAATGCAGCCAAATATCAAAGAGAGTGTCGGCGGACTTCGCGACTCAAACCTTATATTTTGGATTGCGCAAACTATTTATGGAGTTACAACCCTAAAAGATTTAACCGGAGTTCTTTTTTCCGAGGAAGAGTATAGAGAGTACAGAATGGCGCTGGAGCTGCTTTTTCGTGTTAGAAGCGCTCTGCATTTAATCGCAAAAAAACAAGAAGACAGACTTCTTTTGGAATTTATCCCGGAAGTGAGCCGTCTTTTAGGATTTACCAATCAGCAAAAAATGGTAACAAAAGTCCTTGAAGCACAGTGGCGGATAAGCAACTTTACTCAAATCTTTGTCAAAAAAATGGTCAGAGCGTACATTATTGATATGTCAAATATTTCTAGGTTTAGAAAAAGCCGTCTCAGCCGTGGCATTTATGAGCTTGAGGGCAGAGTTTACGCTTCCTATAACCTCGAGATTCAGCCACTAAACAGACTCTTGGAAATTTTGGTGTCACTGCCGGATAAACCATACCATTTTGACGCCGGATTTTTAAATCAGCTTACCTACACAAAAATATCATATCCGCTGCAAGTAAAAACTTACACACTCATAAAAGAGCTCTTTAAAAAAAGATACATGTACTCATTTTTAAAGCTTTTTTATGATGCAGGGGTACTTCATCATCTATTTCATAACTTCAAAAAAGTGCTTCATATGCCGCAGTTTGACGGCTATCATCACTATCCGGTGGATATTCACTCTATAAAATGCGTTGAAGCGTTGGAAAACATTAAAGAGCCTTTTATTAAAAAACTTTATGATGAGTTTAGCGATGATGAAAAACTACTGCTAAAAATAGTAACCCTCTTCCATGACACCGGAAAAGGAAGAGTCCAAGACCATAGTGAAGTCGGTGCAAAGCTGATAGCGCCGTTTGTAAAAAAGATGAAGTTAAAAGATGAAGATATACAGAGGTGCGTGACTTTAGTAAAGCAGCATGTAACTATGAGCAATGTGGCTTTTAAAGAGAATATACATAATGAAAAAACACTCTATAAATTTATGTCAAATATCGAAGATGTTAAAAATCTAAAGCTTCTTTATGTTCTTACTTATGCGGACATCAACGGGGTCGGAGAGGGTGTATTTAACTCCTTTGGTTCAAATCTGCTTTATGAGCTTTACATAAGCGCACTGGAAGTTGCTGAAAATTTCGGAAGAATTAACGATGCGACAAAAAGAATAAATATAGAAAAACGCGTTGTAAAACTCCCTGAATTTATCGAGCTGCCAAAACTATTACAAAGTAAGCTTCTGCGCGTTGAATCGAATCTCTTCTTTTTTAAACACACCCCGACAGATATAATAAAGATTGCAAAAAAAGCCAAAGAGACAAAAGAGTATATCTACTCCATAAATGCAGATGCTTCCCTTAGTATTGAAATATATAGAAAAATTCCGCTCAACATCGGCTATCTGCTCGCAATGCTTAGCCATCTTGATGTTGCTTCTATGGAGATTTTCACGCTGTTTGACGGTGTGAAGTATTTTAAGATAGAGTTCATCGAACATGTTGATGAAGATGAAGCACTTCGCATAGAAGATATTGTCAACAATGCTTTTGATATGAACAAACATATAAAGCTAAAAGATGTGACAATACACAAAAATGAGATAAGCGTAGATTGTGAACACTCGCTCACACACGCAGAAGTAATAATTAGTACGCAAAATCAAAAGGGTCTGCTCGCTTATATTATGGAGTGTTTTGAAGAACTTAAGATAAATATCGTAACCGCAAAGATTCACAGCACCAAACATAAGGTAAGAGACAGCTTCTTAATTGAAAAACAAAACGATATATGCAATAATGTCGAGAAAATTTATATGTTATTAATTTCACGCAGTGGCGAACAAAGTCCTCCACTGCTACGCTAGCCGCTAAGGCACTAAAGCTAGCCGCCTAATGGCGTCAGAGTAATCTGTATAACTTATTTATAAAAGGAACCATAATAGTATGTGCGGAATTGTCGGATATTTGGGTCAAAAGAACACAAAACAAATTTTATTAGACGGACTTAAAGAGCTTGAATACCGCGGCTATGACTCGGCAGGGATAGCTGTTTTAGAGGATGGGCACTTTTCAAACTTCAAAGCGGTGGGTAAACTTGTAAACCTTGAAGCAAAAACAAAAGATTTCATAACTGAAGGTTTTGCGGTAGGTATCGGGCATACAAGATGGGCAACGCACGGAAAACCGACAGAGTTAAACGCTCATCCGCATTTGGGTGAAAATTCTTATGTTGTTCATAACGGAATCATTGAAAACTATGCAACTCTAAAAAAAGAGCTCCAGACAGGCGGTGTTACATTTTTAAGCCAGACAGATACCGAGGTTATAGTTCATCAGTTTGAAAAAAATCAAAAGAGCGCAAAAAATTCATTTGAAGCGTTTGCTAAAACCATAAAAGAGCTTCACGGCGCTTACGCAATTTTGCTAGTCACAAAGACAGAGCCCGATACGATATTTTTTGCAAAACACGGTTCACCGATGTTGGTTGGAGTAAATGGCGAAGGAGAGAAGTATTTTGCATCTTCAGACACTCCTCTAATCGG
>MIBZ01000016.1:0-17825 GCA_001829675.1 Sulfurimonas sp. RIFCSPLOWO2_12_36_12
CGATTAAAAGAAATAAAGCAGGGCTCTCAAGCGGTAATTCTCCGATAGGAAGTTTTCTATTTTTAGGACCGACCGGAGTGGGTAAAACTCAAACTGCTAAAACTTTGGCAAAATTTTTGTTTGATTCTCCTGAAGCCATGATACGAATAGATATGAGTGAATATATGGAGAAACATTCGGTCTCCCGTCTTGTCGGCGCAGCACCGGGGTATGTAGGATATGAAGAGGGCGGACAGCTGACTGAAGCAGTCAGAAGAAAACCATACAGCGTAATTCTTTTTGATGAGGTAGAAAAAGCGCATCCTGATGTATTTAACATCTTGTTGCAGGTTTTGGATGACGGAAGATTGACTGATAACAAGGGAGTTACCGTTGATTTTACAAATACGATTATTATTTTAACTTCAAATATAGCAAGTGACAAAATAATAAACAATCCAAACTCGGATGGACTGCATGATATGGTAATGGGCGAGCTAAAAAAGTCGTTTAAACCTGAATTTTTAAATCGTTTAGATGACATAGTTATATTTAACGGTCTTGGTCGTGAGCAGATAGTCGGTATTGTAGATATTTTCTTCGGTGACATTGCTAAAAAAGTTATTCAAAGAGATATAACATTGACTCTAAGCGACAGCGCAAAAGCTTATATTGCAGAAGCTGGTTTTGACCCTGTTTATGGAGCTAGACCGCTTAAACGAGCTCTGTATGAGATAGTAGAGGACAGACTGGCAGAACTCATACTGGAGGGCAGTGTTGTTGAGGGTTCGCATGTAGCTTTTGATTTTGAAAATGGTGAGATAAAAGTAAAAATATCTTAAGAGGTTATAGCTTATTATGAAATATATAATTTTAATTCTATTTTTTGCAGCGTCGCTTTTTGCCTGTACAGGTGACTGTATGTCGTGTCACCCGAAGCTTGTCCCGACAATAAATGAGGATTTAAGACACAAGCCGATGCTGACATGTATAAATTGTCACCTGTCAGATCCAAATAAGATGGCAGATTGCGGAGCTGACTGTTTCGCATGTCATCCAATGTCTAAGATATATAAAGCAAAAGTCAAAGAGCATGATGTAATCGGGGAGTGCAGAGATTGTCATGTTGGGGTCAAAGAGAAACTTTTTGATGTTGCAACATCGTTCAATCAATCGCATATAGAATCATTAAAAGATTATTTAATAAAGTAAAAGCATAACCTTAACCACGCTTTAAGTAACTTTTTTGTAACATTGCGGACTTAATTTTAAAGAAGGATATGTCTATGAAAAGAACATACCAGCCTCATGGAAAGCCGAGAAAAACAACTCACGGTTTTAGATTGAGAATGTCAACAAAAAATGGCCGTCGTATAATTAACCGTCGTCGTGCTAAAGGTCGTAAAAAATTGTCAGTTTAGGAAATTTCTATACGCTAAAACTTCATAAGGAGTTTCAGTATGTGTATAGAAAAGGAAAAGATGCTCATACAAGCAGTATCGTGCTTTTTTTTCTCCCCGCGAATGAAGTTCATAAAGTGGGATTTACAGCTACTAAGAAAATTGGTAATGCTGTAAAAAGAAACAGAGCCAAGAGAAGACTTAGGGCGCTGTTTATTGAATACTCATCCTCACTCAAAGATGGCACATATATATTTGTAGCCAAACAAACAATCCATGAAACATCACCCCAAAAACTAAAAAGTGATTTTGAAAAAATTTTGAAACGCTTGGATACAGTCAAAAAAACTTCAGATGATTAAAATATTTTTACTCAAACTGTTATGGCTTTATCAGAAGTTTTTTACACTTATCGGATACGGGAGTTGTAGATATTACCCATCTTGTAGCGAATATGCAAGAATTCATTTCGAAAACAACTCCATTTCAAGTGCTTTTTACCACACTTCTACTAGAATACTGCGTTGCAATCAATTATTTGACGGTGGCATAGAGTATCCATTACTTGATAAACTGTCATTAAAGCCCGCAAAACTAGGGGTTGATTCTATAAAATATTGGTTGGTTCCAAATAAAAAAAACCGTTTTTATATCATAAAAAATTTTTCATATAAAGGGTAGCCGTGTTAGACAAAATGTCACCAAATCAAAGATTATTAGTAGCAGTACTGCTTTCAGTCCTATTTTTCGTAGCTTATACAGCAATTTTTCCGGCAGAGAAGCCAGAATTGGCAAAAACAGACACTCAAAACATAGAGAGTGCACAAAAGTCACAAACCTCAAATCAGCCTCAAATTTCAAAAATGGAAGAAGAGACAGTAGTAAATGATTTAAATACTTTGGTGACTGTAAATAATAGTAAGTTTATAATTAAACTAGACACACTGGGGCGTATCTCATCAAAAGTATTGCTTCAAGATAAATACAACAACAAAGAAAATCAGCATGCAGAGCTTATTCCGGCTACCGGTACTAAACCTCTTTTTGTTAGATTTTTTGATTCAATTCTAAATGATGAAGCGACAAAAGTTGCCTATACTGCAGATGTTTCTGAAATTTCTATTGAAGACAAATCTCAAAAAGTTATATTGACTCAAAAATTATCAAATTTAACAATCACAAAAGAGGTTACATTCTATCCTGATGGGCATTATGATGCAAAAGTATCACTCTCTGACGAGAAGAGACACTTTATATATTTGGGACAAAGACCTCATATAACTGAGCAGATGATGACAGTTTCCGGAGCTATGGTCTATACTGATGACAAAATAGTAACAATTGTTGAAGATGGCGATGCAGAGGGGCGTAAAACATTCAGCGGAGTTGAACTTATTTCTGCGTTTGATCAATACTCGGCATCAATTATGTATGGATTTGCAAAAGATACAAACATAATAGTTGAGAGAGACAAAGAAAACAATCCTGTTATCTATTTTGAAGTGCTAAAAGATATCTCGTTTAGCGGCTATATAGGGCAAAAAGAGTACAAGGTATTGGACAGCATAAATCCTGTTTTAACAAATGCAATAGAGTACGGGTGGTTTACTTTTGCATCTAAACCGTTGTTTCAACTTCTTTCGTGGCTATATGGAATATTAGGAAACTGGGGTTGGTCTATCATAGCTCTTACTCTTTTGATTAGAGTTGTTCTCTACCCGCTTACATACAAGGGTATGGTCTCTATGCAGAAGATGAAGGATATTGCTCCGCAGGTTAAAGCAGTGCAAGCCAAATACAAGGGCGACCCGCAGCGTATGAATGCTGCCGTTATGGATTTGTACAAAAAACATGGAGCAAATCCTCTTGGCGGGTGTCTTCCGATGTTGTTACAGATTCCGGTATTTTTCGCGATTTATCGCGTACTTTTAAATGCTGTTGAGCTTCAAGGTGCTCCATGGATATTCTGGGTTAATGACCTCTCTAGAATGGATAACACATTTGTATTGCCTATATTAATGGGTGCTTCTATGTATTATCAGCAAAAACTTACACCTAGTAACTTTACAGACCCGTTGCAAGAGAAAATATTTAAATATTTGCCGATAATTTTTACATTCTTCTTCATAACATTCCCATCAGGTTTGGTTCTTTACTGGTTTGTAAATAACCTATTTTCAATAGCTCAGCAGTTTATTGTAAACCAGCAATTCAAAAATGCAAAAGATTTAGAGATAGCTGCTCATAAACATGTGGAGAAAAAAGATGATTAAGATAGAATCAAACACTCTAGAGCAGGCATGCAAAGATGCCGCAACTGCTTTGGGTTGTTCTGCTAGTGAACTGATAATAGAGATTGTTCAATCACCAAGTAACGGTTTTATGGGGCTTTTTAAAAAAAATGCAATTATAGTTGCTGCAAAGAAAAAGCAAGAGTTCGCAAAAGCAGATACCCGTTTTGTGCAAAAAGAGAGCCAAAAGCAAAATATTAAAACAGAGCCAAAAGCAGAGATAAAAACAGAACCAAAAGCAGAACAAAAAACAGAGCCAAAAGCAGAAACGAAAAAAGAGTTTAAACAAGATGATAAAAAACCAAAAAAAGATATAAAAACTCCTGCTCGTCCTGTTGTTAATGATACATTTATGCCTCAGTCATTTGTTAGTATGCAAGATGATGATGACTATGATATGGCTGACATCAACTTTACTGCTGATTATGAAGAAGAGGATGAGGGCAAATATGAGAGTTCTCAATCAACTGTTAATGTTTACGAAGTTGCCAAAGTCGTTGAAGAAGAGATAAATGAACTTTTTGAACATATCTGTTTTAAAATTGATAAAATAAAAGTCACTGCATATGATGAAGCAACGCTTCTTGTAGAGTTTAAAGGTGAAGATGCCGCTCTGCTTATAGGAAAAGAGGGGTACAGATATAAAGCGCTCTCATATATGATTTTTAATTGGATTAACACAAAATACCAGCTGCAGCTTCGTCTAGAGATTGCGGAATTTTTGAAAAATCAAGAAGAGTCTGTTGCTAGATATTTAGTTACGGTTTGTGAAAATGTAGACAGAGATGGTCGCGCACAGACTAAAATACTTGACGGTGTTTTAATCCAAATCGCACTAAAAGAGCTCCGAGATAAATATCCGAACAAGTATGTAGCAGTTCGCTCTACTCGCGACGGACTTAAATTTATCATTATAAATGATTACCATAACTAAGCAATATATATGAACTGTGATACCATAAGTGCCATTGCGACAGCAAACGGCATAGGCTCTATAGCTATCATCCGCATTAGCGGAGATAGAGCTTTGGATATTGCAAAAAAACTTTCCCGCAAAGAAGATTTCTCCCCGAGATACGCAACTCTTACAAATATATACAACTCAAAGGGCGAACTTATTGACGAATCAATCGTTATCTTCTTCAAAGCGCCTTTCTCTTTTACTGCCGAGGATGTTGTAGAGATTCAGTGCCATGGCGGTTTTATAGTTGCTCAGAGCATACTAAGGGCAACTCTTGCTCATGGCGCAAGACTTGCAACTGCCGGTGAATTTTCCAAAAGAGCCTTCTTCAACGGCAGAATCGATTTGAGCGAAGCAGAAGCCATCGCACAGCTCATAGAAGCAAAAAGCGAAGACGCTGCAAAGATATTGGCAAAGCAGATGAAGGGCTCGCTAAAAGAGTATATAGAAAAAATTCGTGACGATATTATCCATATACTTGCCTACTCTGAGGTTAGCATAGATTATGCGGAAGAGGATTTGCCGGAGGATTTGGTTTTGCAGATTGAGGCAAAACTAGATGCGCTTAAAAAATCTCTTGAAAAAACTCTACTTGCGAGCAGGGCGAGAGAGGGGCTTATGCAGGGCTTTCGTGTGGCAATCATAGGAAAACCAAATGTCGGCAAAAGCTCACTGTTAAATGCACTGTTAAATTATAACCGCGCTATTGTAAGCGATATCGCAGGAACGACAAGAGACACGATAGAAGAGCAGGTTAAAATCGGCACGCATCTTATACGCATAGTAGACACTGCCGGAATCCGTGAAGCTAATGATGAGATAGAACGAATAGGGATTGAGCGTTCTATTGAGGCCATAAAAGAGAGTGACATAGTTATTGCGCTTTTTGACGGCTCAAGAGTTGCCGATAGCGAAGATGAGCAGATAATATCTCTGATTAATTCGGACGCCAAAGATAAACATATTTTACATGTTAAAAATAAGATAGATTTAGAGCCAAAATTTGTACATGCAGATATAAAATTTGATATTGAGTTGAACTCTAAAGAGAGCGTCGATGAGCTAATTGGCTCTTTGGAAAACATAATGAACACCACAAACAGCTCTGATGAGATGATGCTTATATCCCAA
Source organism: Sulfurimonas sp. RIFCSPLOWO2_12_36_12 (assembly GCA_001829675.1). GTDB lineage: Bacteria > Campylobacterota > Campylobacteria > Campylobacterales > Sulfurimonadaceae > Sulfurimonas. The sequence goes on from MIBZ01000016.1 coordinate 5,763, forward strand.
AGGCAGATAAGCGCTGTTGAAAATACGCTTAAGCTTATTGATGAAGCGCTGTTTCCTCTTCAAGACCAAGAGCTTGAGATATTCTCGTTTCATTTAAATGAGGCGGTAAAAGAGATGGCTTCAATAACCAGACCTTTTGAAAATGATGAGATGCTTGATAAGATGTTTGGCAGCTTCTGTTTGGGCAAGTAATGAAGTACATAGCTATTGATTTGGGTTTGAAACGCATAGGTTTGGCATACAGCGCGCATAAAGATTTTGTCACACCGCTGCGTGCTGTTGAGCGAAAAAATAGAGACCAAGCAGCAAGTGATGTTAAAAAAGTCCTTGATGAGTGGGAAGTTGATGCCGTTGTTGTCGGCATACCGATGGGCGGCAGCTCTGAGGATGAGATGAAACGCCGTGTGGCGCATTTTATGAATCTTGTTGATTTTAAGGGCGAGATTTTTTATCAGGATGAGAGCAACTCCTCCAAAGAGGCGGAGGGTATGATGAAGGGCGAGATAAAGCAGATTCGTGACGGAAGAATCGACTCTATCTCCGCCATGATTATTTTGCAGAGATTTTTAGCTAAAAATAAAAGTTAGTAAAAAAGTAATATTTTAAACTTTTTTACTAAGTGCTTCGATATCATTGCTGTTACCAAGAACAACAAAAATATCACCCTCTTCAAGAATATCATCTTTTTCAAATGAGGTGTGCCATTCGCCTTGATGCTTATATGCAATTGGCTTTACTTCAAAATTTTCTTTAAATACAGAAGAGAGTATTGAAGTTCCAACCCAAAATGACGGCACTTTCATTTTAGCCAGTTTAATAGTTATGGAGAGGTCGATAGTCTCATAGTGAATATTTTTAACAATTTTTTTAACTAATTTTTTTGCAGATTCCATCTCCGGATAGATTACTTTAGCTGCACCCAATTTTGATAAAATTTGCCCATGCACCTGAGTAATTGCCTTGGCAAAAATCGTCTCAATACCGAGCTCTTTAAGTGCCATAACGGTAAGTATGCTAGCCTCAAGATTTTCCCCGATGCTGACAATTGCCATTTCTGCATCGGCTATTCCTGCCTCACCAAGTGCTTTTGGGTCTGAAGAGTCAAGAACTATGGCATCTTGAACAAACTCACTAATGTCTCTTATCTTCTCTTCGTCGTTATCAATAGCAATAACCGCCTCACCTTGTTGTGCCAACCCTTTGGCTACATGGTATCCAAACTTTCCTAGTCCAATAACAACATATGTCATATAATCACCTTTCCTTCTGCATATTTAATACGGGTTTGCACCGCTTTGCCTACTATTACTATGGTAAATGCAAAAACACCAATCCTGCCCATTAGCATAAGCAAGATTATGTTGAGTTTTCCTACATCACTAAAGAGTGCGCTGTAACTTAGTACACCGCCATTTCCGGTTGATACGCCCACCGTGGCAAACGCCGAGCATGTCTCAAAGAGAGTTCTGACAAAATGAAGGTTCTCGCTCTCGTTTAAAACAACCGTAGATATCAATATATAAAATGAAGCGACAAAGATAATCGCATATGCCTTGTTTATCTGGTACGGGACTAGACTTCTGCGAAAAATATGCGGGTTGTTTTGACCGCGAAGAGTAAACCAAACTCCGATTACGGCAAGTGCCAAAACCGTTGTTTTAATACCTCCGGCAGTTCCTCCGGGGCTACCGCCTACAATCATAAAGATAGTTCCAAAAAAAAGATCAGATTCGTTGAATGTTGAAAAATCAATACTGTTAAATCCTGCCGTGCGGTAATTTACGGATGCAAACCAAGCAGCAATAAATTTTTCAAATGTACCCATAGCGCCGAGTGATTTTGGGTTATCCCACTCTAAAGAGAGTATTATGGACATACTGGCAAGAATCAAAATAGCAGATGTCCACAAAACAAGTTTGGTGTGCGTTGAGATGCGCGTAAGTGATTTTTTACGGTAATTGTATAGTTCTAAAAGTACCAAATACCCCAATCCGCCGATAATAATCAAGAGAGGAATAGTAATATTTATAACCAAATCACTGCGAAAACCCATCATATTATCGCTAAAAAGAGAGAATCCGGCATTGTTAAACGCAGAGACAGAGTGAAAAAGCCCAAACCACACTGCATCATCAAGCGGCATATCGACTAAAAAACGCAATGTCAAGATGACTGCACCGACAAGTTCAATAATCACAATGCTGGCAAAGACGATTTTTAAAAAACGAAAAATCCCGCTCACTCCCGGATAATTCAAAGACTCTTTAAGAATAAGACGGTCGCGATACCCAAGCTTTTTACGGCGCATGATTGCCAAAAAGGTAACTGCCGTCATATAGCCAAGTCCGCCGATTTGAATCAATGAGAGTATAACAACATGCCCAAAACCGGTAAAATCAACAGGAGTATCTTTGACTATGAGTCCTGTAACACAAACTGCAGAGGTTGCCGTAAAAATTGCGTCAACGACAGATAGCTCTCCATTATGAGCGAATGGAAGCATCAGCAAAAAAGCGCCAATACCGATAAGAATGACAAAGCTCATAAAAATAATTTTAACATCCTGCGTTTGCGTCGGAAATCCTTTTTATAAAAAATCAACTCATAATAATAAGCATTTTTCTTTCTTGGTTCTGTTACAAAATTTTTACTTCAAGAAAATATTTTTATATTTTGTATTGTAGTTTATAACTCATTAATAACAAATTAACATTATCAAAGATAACGGTTGCTAAAATTTGTTTATATTTTAAAAAACTCGGCGGCTTCGAGCTCATCATCATTTAAATTATCCTGAGCGTAATCTTCATCTTCGTTTATAAGCCTTTGAATTTCTCTTTGACAATACTCAAATAAAACATCTCTTGCATCTGCTAAATCATCTATAAAACCAAGACCGCTGAACTGGTAAGGCTCCTCTTGCTCTATACAGATAAGAGTGCCTTCGCACTTATCCTCTAAGACATCGACTAGAGTTCTGTATTTGATGTTGAATTCAGATGCATGCCAGCCGATATTTTCCATCTCTTTTGTTGAAAATTCATCAACGCCGTCTGCCGTCGTGTCATCATATGTTGCTCTTGGAGAGTTAAAACCTATAATCTCCTGCCAATTTGAAAATGCTTTTATCAGAACTCTATCATTATCTTCCAGCACTTGATAGTTTTTGCCAAATATAGTTTCTATCGGCAAACTTGCATCGGGAGTACCTCTGTATATTAAAATGTCATCCAATGTGAATGGTTCATAGCAGATATTTCCATCAACTCTTATGCCAAATAGCTTGCCTGAATTGATGGCTTCTGTTAAAACATTTCTGTCCGTAATGATAATTTCTTTAAAAAGATTAAATTTTTTCACAAATATTCCTCTGTTTTTGCTGACATTATAAAAGTTTTTGCTTTATTTTAGTATAATGCCGAAAATTTTTAGGCATTAGAGCTTAATATAATTCAAGGAAAAACAATGGCATTAACTGTTTACTATGATAAAGATTGCGATATTAATTTAATCAAGAGCAAAAAAGTTGCAATGATTGGTTTTGGCTCTCAGGGTCATGCGCATGCAGAAAATTTAAGAGATAGCGGTGTTGAAGTAGTTGTTGGTTTAAGAAAAGATGGTTCTTCTTGGGCAAAAGCTGAAGCTAAAGGCTTCAAAGTTATGACAGTTGCAGATGCAAGTGCTTATGCTGATGTTGTTATGATTCTTTTACCGGATGAAAACCAAGCAGAAATTTACAAAAACGAAATTGAGCCAAACTTAAAAAATGGCGCAACTATCGCATTTGGACACGGTTTTAACATTCACTATGGAAGAATTCACCCAAGAGCTGACATAAATGTAACTATGATTGCTCCAAAAGCTCCGGGACACACAGTTCGTTCTGAGTTTGTGAGAGGCGGCGGTATTCCAGACCTTATCGCTGTTGGACAAAACCCAAGCGGAAAAACTAGAGAGTTAGCGCTTTCTTACGCATCGGCTATCGGCGGCGGCAGAACTGCGATTATTGAAACAAGTTTTAAAGATGAGACGGAAACTGACCTTTTTGGAGAGCAAGCTGTTCTTTGTGGTGGAGCTGTTTCACTTGTTCAAGCTGGTTTTGAAACTTTAACAGAAGCTGGTTATGCTCCTGAACTTGCATACTTTGAGTGTCTGCATGAGCTAAAACTTATCGTTGACTTGATGTTCCAAGGCGGAATCGCGGATATGAGATACTCTATCAGCAACACTGCTGAGTATGGTGACTATGTTTCAGGAAAACGCGTTATCAATGCAGAGTCTAAAGCTGCAATGAAAGAGATACTTAAAGAGATTCAAGACGGTAGATTTGCAAAAGATTTCATACTTGAAGGTCAAGCTGGATACCCTCGTATGAACGCTGAACGCGCAAATGCAAAAGCTTCACTAATCGAGCAGACAGGTGTTAAGTTAAGAACTATGATGCCGTGGATATCGGCAAATAAAATAGTAGACACTACTAAGAACTAAAATAGCAACGCATTTTCTGCGTTGCTTCGTTCGTCACATACTTCAGTATGCTTCCTCTCTTTGCGCCTTGAAACTCCATCACTCTTTTAGTTTTTAAAATATTTAATGCTGCTTTTCTTATTTTTTTCTTTAAAGCTAAACACATTAATATACTTTTCATTATGCTTCATATATAATTTATAGAACTATAAAAGAGGTAACATTATGAAAAATGCGCAAATACATACAAAGCTGGCTGATTTTGGAAGAGAGTTGTTGTATAAAACCTCTCTGGCGGAGGGGTTGCCTCTTGTGTCAAAGTATGCAAAAGAGATTATCGGGGCGGACAGATGTTCTATGTTTATATACAATCCGGATAAAAATGAATTTTGGACAACTCTTGCCGATGGAGTTGACAGAATTGTTATATCTGCGGATAAAGGGATAGTCGGAGAGACATTAAGAACGAAAAAACCGATTTTAGAAAATGCCGTACATTCAAACCCTTATTTTATGGGAGATTTAGACAAAATAACCGGATATACAACAAAAAATGTCATAACAGCACCGATTTTTGACTATAAAAAAGAGGTCGGCGGCGTTTTGGAGCTTTTAAATAAAGAGGGCGGATTTCAGGAGAGCGATTTAAAATATATGAAGTTTTTTGCACAATATGTCGGCGAGTTTATTGAGTTGATAAATCTGCATGAAACAAAATAAGATATTATTAAAGCAGTTGTTGAACTCTTATAAGCGTTGATAAAAGTATAGCGCTTTTATCTACATGCGAACTTTTCATCTTTAGTTCGCTATCCAATAGCAACTCATGAAGTTTGTAATATATTAGAGGTTTTATTTTTATAGACATTGTAGCTTTATCATCAACAACAAACTTTGGAGCGTTGTAGCCCAGTATCTCTATGGCGTTTGGAGCCCCGTTTACCCGTATATATATGTTAAACATATAGAGAGTGGTAAGGTAAGAAGTAGTGGCTGTTAGCACTCTGATCTCATCTTCTCCATGCTCTAGAAGGCTAACAAGGTCTGCTTTAAAATCTTTTTTATTTAATACTTTTTTTATAAAATTATCTATGTTTATCTCAGCTAAACCAAAAACAAGATTATCTATATCTTTAACGGTTATAGCTCTATCATAAATTTTCAACTTATCAATCTCATTACACGCAAGCGCAATATCCCCACTATGAACACTTAGAAGATGATTTATAGTATTGCTGTCTATATTTACACTTTTTTCACGAGCAATTTGAGATACTGTAAAAACTGCTTCCGAGTGGTTTGGATGAAAAAACCTGACACACATTGTTTTTGTTTTTGCGGGCGGTTTTGCGTAAGCCGTGTTGTCCGTTCCGTAATATGCATAGACAAAAATATTGTCTGGATTTTTTTCACACTGTTCAATAAGCGTATCTAAATCTTTTTTAGGAATTTTTTTCTCACTCTTAATGATGAGGATATTTTGGTCGCCAAAGAGTGAAGCTTGAGAAAGATGTGCTTTTGCGGAGTTGAAATTGTACTCGTCATGATAAAATTTTAGAAGCGAAGCGCCCTCTTTGTTTGTGAGAGTATTGGAGTATCTGTCTATGAGAAAAGTACTCTCTCCAAAAAGTATAAAACTGTTTGAGAGCGAGTTGTTTTGTATATGTTTGTCTAGCTCGCTTTTGTACACAGTTAAATATCTTTCTCTATTATCTCAACAACGCTTGCGTAAATTTTGGCTTTAGGAATGTCAACTTTATCAATTCTAACAATAACATCATCAAAAAGAAGAGCGTTTAGGTTTTGGGTTATGAAAAATCTAGCGCCCTGAATCTCATCATGAAGTTCAGCTTTAAAGAAAGGCTCCGTTGATGTTATTCTAGCTTTAAAAGTTTTATCTATATTTTCATCAGCCCAGCGAGCAAATTTTCTAGCCATAAACTCAACCTCTATCGTAGCCGCTTCTCTCTCTTTTTCGCTAACGCTGACACATAGCGACTCGATGTTTCTTAAAACATAAGAGCCCTCGGTAGTGTCGTTATTTGCGATTGCTTTTAGCAGTCTATGTACAATAAGGTCCGAATATCTTCTAATAGGAGATGTAAAGTGCGTATACTCTTCAAAGCCAAGTCCAAAGTGTCCGGCATTGAGCGGTGCATATCTAGCCTGCATTTGAGATTGGATTATCAGAGTATCAACTTCTGATGACAGGTTCATCTCTTTTGCCTGCTTTTGTATCTCGGTGATGGTCTCTTTGATGGATTTTTTTATATCGATAAACATCCCTATACCGGCTAGCTCTTGATATAGATTTTGTAGTTTCAGTTGGTTTGGAGGCTCATGGATACGGAATATCCCTCTTTGAAATCTCCTCGCAGCCTCTTTATTTGCCAAAAGCATACAATCCTCGATAAGCGCATGCGATGGTGTCTCCTGCGCATAAGTTGTATGTGTAATGTTTGAGTTCTCATCAATAAACATCTCCAGCTCATTTGAACGAAAATCATAACCGATTTTGAGCCTTTTTACTTTTAGGGCATCTGTAACCACTCTTAGTTTTGCAATGTAGTCAAAAATTTTCTCTTCAGAGCTGTTTTTGGCTTTTAATTTACCTTCAAAAAATTCATCAATCTCTTCATAGTTAAATCTTCTTTGTGAGTGGATGATTGCTTCATAAACTTTTGAGCTGCTTACCTCCAAAGAGGCAAGGTCTATCTTCATCTCAAAAACATAAGAGAGCCTGTCAACATGCGGCTGCAAAGAGCAGAGCGTTTCGCTTAGCTGACGGGGGAGCATCGGGATTGAGCGGTGAGGAAGATAGATGGAAAAACTTCTATAAATTGCCTCATTGTCAATCGCGCCAAAGGGCGTGACATATTCGCTGACATCGGCTATTGCCACATAAAGCGTAGTTGACTCTTCGTCGTAGCAGATGGCATCGTCAAAATCTTTTGCGGTAACCGGGTCAATTGTGCAAAAAGGCAATTTTCTCAAATCAACTCTGGATGGATATTTTGAAGCCTCAACCTCTTTAAATGATGACGCTAACGCCAATACTTCATCACTGAATTCATCATGTTTATTGAATTGGGCAAGAACTATTTTTTCGTCAACAAGAGGGTCTTTTATATTGCCCAGTCGCTCCATTATGGTGAAATCTTGATTGTTGATTTTAAAAACATCGCCATCATTATAAGAGTTTAGCGTCTCTTCGCTTATCTCAACTCCGGCAGGAAACTCTGTTTTTAAATCAAGCAGAGATTTTTTGCCGTCTTTTAAGACTATGTAAGCAACGCTGTAAGTCTCTGCACGACCTACAACTTCAACTATTTTGGCACTAGGAGCCCCTCTTTTGCCGAGCAACCTTTGTGCTATAACAAGGTCGCCCTCTGTCGCTTTGATTGTTTCAACATCGTCAATGTAGAGATCTCTTACATATTCCCCGATGACATTTAGGTATGCAGTGCCATTTTGAACAAGCCCGAGAGTTCCGGCGCGGTATTTTGAGTTGAATTTATAGATACTCTCTTTTTTTGTAATGTACTCTTTTGCTAAAAAGTCATTTACGAATTTGAGTTCATCAGAAGATATATCCTGCTCATCCAAACCATTGGTGAGCCTTATTAGAAGAGATTTCATCACAATTATTAAATGTTTTGTAAAGCTTTGTCAAAACTTTCCATATCAAGATTGTACTTAGTTATCAACTCTTTCGCAGCAGCTGTGCTTTGCTCTGTAATAACACCGTTTATCGGCACTGCAGTGCGAACAACTTGCAAAATTTGTGCAGCTTTTTTTATTCCTTCTTTAGCACCCTCAGGATTTTGGCAGTTGCGTATAGTCTCTACAAGTCCTGATTCAAATCTCCAGTGTTCAAAAATAGTAGCACTAACTTCCGGAGTGTCTACACCCGCAACTTCTCTTTCAGCTGCTTCGACATTTTGAAGATTTATTAGAGCTTCTTTAAATTTTTCCTGTGTCTTATCGGTGAGTATTTGTTGAGCTATTAAAACTTTGCCGATTTCAACCAAAAAAGCTGCCGGAGATAAAATGCCAAGAAGCTTATTTTCATTTTTTATGCACCATGCTGTTGTAAGAGCATGCTGTTTTTTTGAGAAATTAGAGAACATGTCGTTGTCAATGCCATACGGAGACAAATCAAGAGTAAAACTTTTTTTAACTATGCTTGCAAGTGCAAAGCCTCTAACTGTTCCCATGCCAAACAGACCGACCGCTTGATTGATTGTATTTATCTCACGGCTGAAGCCGTACAGAGGGGAATTTGCCGCTTTTAAAATATCAGCAGTCAAGAGAGGATCCTTCTCTAAAATCTTAACCATGTCATTAAAAGTACTGTCCGGATCTTGATAGACGGCTTCTATTTGCATTGCAGACTCTGGAAGTGGCGGAAGTTGTTTGATTTTTTTTAGTATATCTTCGGTCATTTGGCTCTCTCGTTATATTATAAATTGAGTAAATGATACATAGATATTCATAAAATAGCACTGAATATTTACAAATAACTGATATTATTTTTTTAAATTTTTATAAAAAGGAAGAATATGCAAAAAGAAGCGATGTTAACACAATTAGGTTATGTGCCAAATGATGCTCTGCTTAAACAACTTCAAAAAATTGAAGGAAATACGGTAGGATATGAGAAAATACAAAAACATATTATGGATTTACATGATCATTTGAAAGTCGATGATTCGTATGTCGCTATGTCAAACACAAATGATTGCTTTAAGATAAAAATTGACTCCCAAAGTCCGGAAATGGCTAAAGAAGCACATGAAAAAGTTAAACATTTTAGTGAAAAATATAAAGTAACGGTTAATAAATTGGAAAATAAAAACACCTACTACATAGTAGGGTTTAACCACTAGGTGTTTTAAAATTGCAAGAACCAATGAGCATTGAGGGGTATGACCTTTTAATAGAAGAGTTTAAGTTTTTGCTTGAGGTAGAAAAGCCTAAGGTTGCGGCAGAAAAATTAGTTGCCGCAGCCATGGGAGACAGAAGCGAAAATGCCGACTATCATGCTGCAAAAGAGAAACTCCGTCATATTGATAAAAGACTTTTTTATCTAAACTCCGTGATACAAAAATCTCAAATTATAGACCCTTCTAAACTCTCACACACAAGGGTAAGTTTTGGAAGCAGTGTAAAGATTTTGAATATAGAGACAAACGAAGAAGAGTGTTATACAATATGCGGAGTTTTGGAATCAGAACCGGAGAACGGGCTTATAAGTATCCACTCTCCGCTAGCTTGCGCCATGCTTGGCAAAGAGGTTGATGACCAGTTTAAAATCCAACTTCCTAAGAGTAAAAAAGAGTATGAGATAGTAGAAATTTGGTACAAAAATATCTTTTTGCTTAAAAAAAACATCCGTACAAAATCGCACTTTTCTTTCCATTAAATTTTTTTTATCGACTATTTTGGATATAATCCATTTTTAAAAACCAAATTTTTAGGATTTCCAGTGAGCCAACAACTAAAAGATATAGAAAAAGTACTTAAATCACACAAGCTCTCAAGCGATGATTACATACATATAAAGAAAATTTTAGGGCGTGAACCAAATTTGGTAGAGATAGGTATCTTCTCTGCTATGTGGAGCGAACACTGTAGCTACAAATCATCAAAAGTTCATTTAAACGGATTTCCGACAAAAGCTCCATGGGTTATTCAAGGTCCGGGAGAAAATGCAGGTGTTATAGATATCGGCGGCGGGTATGCTGCGGTGTTTAAGATGGAGTCACACAATCACCCGAGCTTTATAGAGCCTTATCAAGGTGCTGCAACGGGTGTCGGCGGAATTATGCGTGATGTTTTTACAATGGGAGCTCGTCCTATCGCAAACCTAAATGCACTAAGATTTGGTAATGTGTTAAAAGATGACAAAATTTCAGCTCATCAAAGATATTTGGTTCGCGGTGTAGTGGCTGGAATCGGCGGATACGGTAACTGTATGGGTGTTCCTACCATCGGCGGAGAGACAAGTTTTGATGAGTGCTACAACGGCAATATTTTGGTAAACGCTTTTACGCTCGGTCTTGCAAAAAGCGATGAGATTTTTTACGGAAGAGCTGACGGCATAGGCAATCCCGTAATCTATGTAGGTGCAAAAACGGGAAGAGACGGTTTAGGTGGGGCTGTTATGTCGTCTGATAGTTTTACAGAGGAGAGTAAATCTCTTCGTCCTACTGTTCAGGTTGGCGACCCGTTTACTGAAAAACTCCTGCTTGAGGCTTGTTTGGAACTATTTAAAACTGACTTCGTTGTCGGTATCCAAGATATGGGAGCTGCGGGACTTACATCTTCATCTTTTGAGATGGCTGGGCGAAGCGGCAGCGGTATGATAATGCATTTAGACAAAGTTCCTGCCCGTGAAGAGGGAATGACTCCGTATGACTTTATGTTATCAGAGTCTCAAGAGAGAATGCTTCTTTGTGCGAAAAAAGGAAGCGAAGCCGAGATTATCAAGATATTTGAGAAGTGGGATTTGGATGCTGCTGTAATCGGCGAGGTAACGGCAACGGGCAATATGGAACTTTTCTGGCACGGAGATAAAGTTGCCGAGGTTCCTGTAAATCCTGTGAGCGAAGAGGCTCCGGTGCTAAAGCGTCCAATGGTTCGTCCTGCATACCTAGATAAAATTGCAAATGTAACAATCAACGATTTTGCAAAGGTTTCAAATCAAGATGCGTTTGAAAGACTTACAAAATCTATGGAAGTCGTGGATAAAGCTTGGATATATACTCAGTACGACTCTATGGTTCAGACAAATACAATCAAAAAAGGCGGAATGTTAGACGCTTCGGTTATAAGAGTAAAAGAGAACGGCAAAGCTCTTGCAATGTCGGCTGATTGTAATGTTCGCTACTGTTATATAGACCCAAAAGGCGGAGCTGCAGCGGCGGTTATCGAGTCTGGGCGAAATGTTGCGATGAGCGGTGCTAGACCATTGGCTATAACTGATTGTCTGAATTTCGGAAACCCTGAAAATCCTGAAGTTATGTGGCAGTTCGGCGAGAGCTGTTTGGGGATTAAAGAGGCTTGTTCTGCGCTTACAACACCTGTAATCGGCGGAAATGTCTCTCTTTACAATGAGACAAACGGTGTTTCTGTTTTCCCGACTCCTTCAATTGCAACTGTCGGCGTAAATGACGATGAAAATAGAGTTCTTATGTCAAGTTTTCAAGGCGAAGGGAACACACTTTATCTGGTTGGCGAATCAAAATCTGAATTCGGCGGCTCTCTTTATATGAAAGAGATTTGTGGAACTGTTGCAGGAGTGCTTCCTGAGATTGACTACAAAAAAGAGCTCTCCCTTTGGGATTTGGTAATCGAAGCAAACAAAAAAGGTCTTTTGTCATGCGCAAAAGATGCAAGCAGCGGCGGTGTTGTAATAGCACTTGCTAAAATGTCGGCGGTCAGCGGACTTGGATGTGATGTAAATATGAGTGTTGTTGATGAGAGAGATATTTTTGCTGAGAGCATGAGCCGTGCAATCATAGAGGTAAAACCTGAAAATTGTGCAGAGTTTGAAGATATGCTAGGTTCTCTAAAATGTGAACAAATCGGAAC
>MIBZ01000016.1:17958-40341 GCA_001829675.1 Sulfurimonas sp. RIFCSPLOWO2_12_36_12
TTGTACGATGGGGCAATTGCTCCGATTGTTGCTATCTTTTCCAAAATATCTCTATATTTAATCGGATTTGCAAAAGCCATATTCGCATCCAAGATGGATACTTTGCTCTCATCTTGCGATACAACACTTACTTCATCGCCCGCTTCAACGAAGCCCTCTTCAACAACTCTGTAATACCAACCTGTTAACCCTGTTGTGTATATCTCGTTTGTAAATTTTTTATTGCTCCATCTTGCGGCAATTTTCCAGCACGGTTTTCTAGGCTGAGATACCTGCAGAACTACTGAGCCGATTTTATGTACATCACCCAAGCAGACACTGCTCTCATGAAGTCCTGAGATTGTAAGGTTTTCTCCAAGTGCGCCAAATGGGATACTATTTAAACCTAAAAATTTTGCCCACTCTCCGTAGTTTTCATAACTATTTGCAAAAACCGCTTTTTCTAACCCGCCGTGATGAACTTTGTCCGCTACTTCATCGCCTGCTAAACCTGTTTTACCGACCCAGATTTTGCCATCGGCTACCCCTTTAAAAAAGGCGCTTTCCCAATATTTATCTAAAAATTCTTTGCTCTGTTTGTCGCCGTAAGATTTTACACATCCGACTTGAATTGAAATTAATTTGATGCTCATTCTTAACCCCTTATAAAAACAGTTATTTTAGCAAATAATTTAAAAAAAATTATTTCAACATGTAGGTTTTGATTTTAACTACATGAGTCAATATTCAAAAATCTTTACTAACATTTTAGATATCTTTTTTGAGGTATCTTTATCTAGTTTGCCTATTTTTTTAACTAATCTTGTTTTGTCTACGGTGCGTATTTGGTCGAGTAAAACAAGTCCGTCTCTATCTTCAAATTTTATCTTAGGTCTAAAAACAAAATCAAATCCTTTGCTTGTCATTGGTGCGACTATAACCGTATTTAAAACATTCATCTCGTTTGGGGAGATGATTATGCAGGGTCTTGTTTTTTGAATTTCAGAGCCTATTGTCGGGTTTAGTTTAACTAGATAAATCTCAAATCTTTTCATATCTGCTACCATTGGTAATCTTCTAAATCACTGTCATTTAAAAAATCTCCCAATAAACCCTCGTCTTTTGAGCCTTTGTTTTTTGCTAAAACTTCCTTGATATTATCTTCCCAATTATCTCTTGCAGGGTTATTTACCGGCTTGATAAGAAGTCCATTTTCAACTATTTCAAAATCAATTTGGACATTTTCAAGATGAGCCTGTTTTATGAGTGTTTTTGGTATTCGGACACCTTGTGAGTTACCAATTTTTGTAAGCATTGTCATAGTAAACTCCTTTTTTTAAAAGTAATTATATTGTAATTACTTTTTGAAGTCAAATATAATTTATTGGCTAAATCTCTTCTATCCTAAAAACTTCATAAGCCACTTCTTCGTAAGGGTGTGTCTCATTTAAAATTTCAATAGCTTTTTTAATAAGCGTTTCTTCGCAAATCATCTCTACTTTATACTCTGACACATGCTCTATTTTGTCAAGTTCGCCGATATGCGGATGTGCCTTGTTTATGGGCTTAAATTGCCCAGAGCCGAGCGTTTCAAAAGAGCAGCATTCGTAGTTTTCATATCTGCCGACACCAATAGCAAACAGTGCCTCTTTAACTCTTTCTTTGTCCTCTGATGGCACAAAAAAGTTTAATTTATACATTTAAAACCTCTTCAAGTAGGATAAGAGTTCACTATCTAACTCATATTTTTTGTTCGCAACTTCATCTATGCTTTTGTGCTCAAAGCCTTTTTTTGTGTAGCAAATCACGCTCTCATTTTTGTCATCAAGCAGACCGTCTATGGCGTGAGTTACAAATTTATATGCCATAAGTCTGTCGTAAATGGCAGGGTTTCCGCCTCTTTGCGTATGCCCTAAGATAGTCACTCTTGACTCTACTCCTATCTTCTCTTCAAACCACTTTGCGATCTCGCTTGAGTTTTCGTTTATCCCCTCTGAAACTACGGCTATGAAATATTTGCGTCCACTTTTTACTTGCTCTTTGAAGCTCTCCTCATACTCTTTTAAATCATAGTTTATTTCAGGGATAAGGCAGAGTTCTGCACCGCTGCAGAGAGCTGAAACAAGGGCCAAGTAACCGCAATTTCTTCCCATTGTCTCTATGACAAAAGCCCTTGAAAATGAGGCTGCCGTGTCCCTGATGTTGTCGATGGAGTCCTTGATGACATTTAGTGCAGTATCAACCCCTAAGCAGTAATGGGTGCCGTTGATGTCGTTGTCTATGGTGGATGGAATTCCGCAAAATTTAACACCATGCTCTCTATAAAAAATGTCCATCCCTCTAAATGAGCCGTCTCCGCCCAGAACAAGTAACATGTCAATTCTAAGAGCATCAAGATTTTGCTTGGCAATTTTTCTAAACTCTTTATCCATAAATCTTTTGCTTCTTGCAGAGCCTATAATAGTCCCGCCACGGTTGATAATTCCGGCAACATGCTGATGAGTCGCTTTGTATATTTTATTATCTATAAGCCCCTCAAAACCGTCATAAACAAAATAGGGAGTTAAACCATTTTGCAGTGAATACTCAACAAATCGTTTCAGTGCCGGATTCATACCGCTTACATCACCGCCCGAACATAAAATAGCTATATTTTTCATCTGTTATTCTCAATTTTCATTTTTTTAAGTTTACCATCTTCTAATCTCAAATTAGATAAAATCCCATAAATTATTTTTAGGAAATTTTATGAAAAAAGCGTTGGTAAGCGTAAGTGACAAGAGTGGTGTGGTAGATTTTTGTAAATCTTTAGTAAAAAACGGTTTTGAAATCATCTCAACGGGCGGAACTTATAAAATATTGGTTGAAAATGGCATAAAAGCTATCGAGATAGATGAAGTTACAAAATTTCCTGAGTGCTTTGAGGGGCGTGTAAAAACCCTAAACCCATTCGTACACGGCGGAATACTGCATCGCCGTGACAAACAGTCGCACTTAGACCAAGCTGCCCAGTTGGGTGTTGAAGCAATTGATTTGGTGTGTGTAAATCTCTACCCGTTCAAAGCTACGATTGAGAAGACTGACGACTTTGAAGAGATAATAGAAAACATCGATATCGGCGGACCTGCGATGGTGCGTTCGGCTTCTAAAAATTTTGATAGCGTGATTATTGTTACGGATGTAACTGATTACGCAAAAGTTATAGATGCGTTAGAGAATGAAAAAAATACGCTTGAGTTTAGAAGAAATCTTATGATAAAAGCATTCGAGCATACGGCAGCATACGACTCAATGATAGCAAACTACATGAACAGCCGTTTTAACGGCGGTTTTGGAGCAAAACAGTTCATTGTCGGAAATAAAGTGATGAACACCCGTTACGGTGAAAATCCTCATCAAAAGGGTGCTTTGTACGAATTTGACAAGCACTACTCAAACAACTTTAAAACCCTAAAAGGCGAAGCGAGTTTCAATAACTTAAATGATTTAAGCGGTGCCGTTAAAATCGCTTCTGCTTTTGGAGGCGAAAATGCGGTCTGTATCACAAAGCACGGAAATCCATGTGGATTTGCTATCAAAGATACACTTTTAGAGGCTTATGTTGAAGCACTTAAATGCGACCCGGTTTCTGCTTTTGGCGGTGTTGTTGCGGTTAACGGCGTTGTAAACAAAGAATTGGCTCTGAAGATGAATGAGATATTTTTAGAAGTTATCATTGCAGGCAGAATTACAGAAGAAGCGCAGGAAGTATTTGCTTCTAAAAAACGCATCAAGCTTTTTGAGATGGGGCATGATAAGTTGGTTCTTGCAAATGACACTAAAGATTTTAAACACATTGACGGCGGTTTTGTATATCAAGATGCCGACAAAGTAAATGATGATGAGGTTAAAAATGCAAAACTCATGACGAAAAAAGCTGCTACCGAGCAAGAGAAAAAAGATATGGAGATAGCTTATAAAGTTGCATCTCTTACAAAATCAAACTGTGTTGTTTATGTTAAAAACTCTGCAATGGTAGCGGTCGGAATGGGTATGACAAGCCGTGTAGATGCAAGCCAATGTGCGCTCAAAAAAGCAAAAGAGATGGGGCTTGATGTAACGGGAGCCGCACTTGCAAGTGAAGCATTTTTCCCTTTCCGTGATAGCATCGACGCTGCAGCCGCTGCGGGTGTTAAAAGTGTAATTGAACCGGGCGGAAGCATAAGAGACGATGAGATTATAGAGGCTGCAAATGAGTTTGGCATGAGCTTATACTTCTCGGAAGTTAGACACTTTTTACATTAGCATTTTATTTCCACATGCCATGGCATGTGGAAAATTTATTT
Organism: Sulfurimonas sp. RIFCSPLOWO2_12_36_12; assembly: GCA_001829675.1. GTDB lineage: Bacteria > Campylobacterota > Campylobacteria > Campylobacterales > Sulfurimonadaceae > Sulfurimonas. Next base: position 22,263 of record MIBZ01000016.1, read on the forward strand.
AATCAATCTCTCAACAACAGCTTTCAACTGCTCCTTATAACTATAAATATCTTCTAATTTGTCAATGGCATATTTCGTCTCTTCTTTGTCTACCTCATGTATAGAAATATATTTTTGAGCCGTATTAAATCGTAATCTACAAATCCATTTTCTATTGTTATCATCTAAAAGAATACCAAAATAGCTTTTTGTATCTCTTCCAATTATTCTTGACAATGAAATCGTTTCTGCCAATATAGATTTAACAATAAAATAGCCCTCAATTTCATCTTCAGTTGTAACAATTCCATCTTCTTTAGTATTTGTGTCATCGACAATATTTTCGCTAATTTCAACAGATAATTTTGATTTAAGAGCATTGATTTTGTCTTGAGCCATATCATTTACAATGTCTGAAAATGCTATTTTAATATACTGTCGGAATTCATCTACAACATTTTGAGTAAGTCTTTTATCTGTAATTTGGGTGGCAAAGAACTTTGTAAGTTCATCGCTTGGCTCTACTACTTCTTTTTTAAAAACTTTTTTTATTTGAGTGATGTATTTTTGTTTATTTGCCATTGCTAATATTTTATCAACATCAAGATTTTCATTTGTAAATTTTTCTAACTCTCTTAAATCTCTATCTTTTAAATCAAGTAGATTGATAATTAAAAAAGGCTTGGCATCCATTTTATTGACTTTATCGAGGTCGCAATAAAATCTGTATTCTATACCGTTTGTTAATATCGCAAACTTACTATCTGTAACAGTAAAGTATCTTTCAAGTTGTGTTGCGTGTCTGTCTAGATTTTCTGTATGTGTTTTTACTTCTATTAATATCAGAGGCTGTCCGTCTTGTAAAATGGCATAATCAACTTTTTCACCTTTCTTTTTACCGATGTCAGCTGTAAATTCTGGAACAACAATATTAGGATTGAAGACATCATAACCCAATAAGCCAATAAATGGCATAACAAAAGAGTGTTTAATTGCCTCTTCAGTGAGTACACTATTCCTCAAACTTTGAACTTTTAGTGATAACTCTTTTATATGTTCAATAAATTCCATCTATAACTCCTTTGAACCACTATAGTGGTTTGATAAACAATTGTAATCAAAATAAACTTACATATCACTATAGTAGGTTTTAACATTGAATATTTATGAAATAACAGAAGAAAATATTTCACACACTTACAAGACTATAGGTCTTAATGTTAAAAAAATTCGTGAAAAAAATAATATTTCTCAACTTGAATTATCTTATAGAATGGGCTATAAATCTGTTAGTTTAGTTTCTGCGGCAAAATTGTGTTCAAGTAATAAACATTTTAATATTGAACATTTATACATAATGGCTATTATTTTTAATATAGATATGTGTGAATTTTTTAAAGATATAAATACTAAATCAGATATTTGATTGGCATGTAGAAACTCTTTCTCTCCTATATTTTAATTACCCTTGTTTGACAATAGTATTTAAAAATAGTATAATAAAATTTACTTTAAAATAGGAGCTGTAAAATGATTACTATAAACTCGAGCGACTTTATTAAAAAACCTTCCTATATTACGCAACCTTTGGATATTACATTTGTAGAAGATGCGAAAAAACACATTGTAAAAAGTGTTGTTATACCTTATGAATTGTATGAAAAACTCAAAGTAAAAATCGAAGATGAACTATATCTTTTACAAAATGCAAAAGCTTTGGGCAAGAAATCATACCAAGAGTTTTTGAAAATAGAAGAAGTAGTGGAAGATTACTCATGAAAAGAGGAGAAATCTATCTTGTAAATTTTGGTAAAAAATACAACAGTGAATTTGGCAAAATTAGACCAGCACTTATCATTCAAAACGACATAGCAAACAGAAATATAGATAAGGTAGAATTTAAAGGTGTAACAGTGGTACCACTTACCACAAATATAAGTGGTGGAAATTTAAGAATAAAAATAGATGCAAGAGATAAACTCATAAATGAGAGTGAGATATGTATAAATGAGTTGTGCACCCTTGATATAAGCAGAATAGACCTCCAAATCGTGGTTACTTCTCTTACAAAAAAAGAGCTAGAAGAGGTCAATTTAAAGTTATTACAACATTTAGGACTATAATTTTTCTCCAAACCTTGATTGACATCCACTCAACTCCTATGATATAATCCCACTTAATAAAAATAATATAAGTTTTAGGAAAATAATAATGAGCAAATCTTTATACGAAACACTTGAAATTTCTGAAAATGCAAGTGAAGCAGAGATAAAAAAAGCATATAGAAAATTAGCAAGACAGTACCATCCGGATGTAAATAAGGATAAAGGTGCAGAAGATAAATTTAAAGAGATAAATTCTGCATATGAAATTTTAAGCGATAAAAAGAAAAAAGCACAATATGACGCGCATGGCGACAGCATGTTCGGCGGGCAAAATTTTCATGACTTCTCTCGTTCGCACGGCGGAACAGGCGATTTGGATGAGATTTTAAGAAGTATGTTTTCAGGCGGTGGTTTTGGAGGCTTTGGCGGCGGAGGCTTTGGTGGCGGCGGAGGCTTTGGCGGACAGCAACAGCCAAATCTTGACATTGAAACAAGCGTAACCATCCCTTTTAGCGTATCTATTTTGGGAGGCTCACACTCCGTTGCAGTTAATGGAGATAGATTTGACATCAAAATCCCGGCAGGTGTAAAAAGCGGCGAAAAGATGCGTGTCAAGGGCAAAGGACATGCTCAAGGCGGAAGAGCGGGAGACCTCTTTTTAAAGATAAATGTAGCTTCAAACCCTGAATATATAAGAGAAGAAGATGATTTAGTTAAAACATTTGATGTTCCGCTTTATGCAGCACTCTTCGGTGAAAAAATATCTGTGCAAACTTTGGAAAAAGAGATTAAATTAAAAATCCCGCAAAATACAAAAAACGGGCAGAGATTTCGCGTAAAAGAGATGGGTGTCATGAACCGCAAGACAAAAGAGCGCGGGAACTTATACCTGGAAGCAAACATAGTTTTGCCCAAGGTTGAAGATTTGGATGAAAAGTTAGTTGCTATAATGAAAGAAAAATTACCGAAGGAGTAAGCCTATGATACACCAATACGACGAGCCTGTATATCTGATTAGCATTGTTGCAAAAGTTCTAGAAATTCATCCGCAAACTCTTAGGCAGTATGAGAGAGAAAATCTTGTAACCCCCTCAAGATCAAACGGCAAGATTAGACTTTACTCTCAAAAAGATATAGATAGAATCAAGCTAATACTAAGGCTAACTCGTGAACTAGGCGTAAACCTAGCCGGAGTAGATATTATTTTGAGATTGAAAGAGAATGTTGACAACATGGAACAGGATATCTTAGAGTTAAGACAGGAAATTTTAAAAGCAAAAAATTCTCAGACTGTCTCGCATGACAAAGCTTTAGTTACTAAAAAAAGCATCTACGAGATGATTATTTTTCAAAAATAACTGACATTATGCACTTTTTTATAAAAGCGCATAAAAATCTTTGTAATTCTCGAAAAACATAGTTTTTCGTAGCTTTAGGGGGTTGTAGGGACTTTAGTTCCTGCCGCTAAAACGGACGAGTTCGTTTTAGTGTGTAACATCAGAGAATAGCTACTCTTTAAGTCTTTTAATATCTGCGCCTACATTTTGCAGTTTTTTCTCCAAAGAGTCATAACCTCGGTCTAGATGGTATATGCGGTGAACATTTGTTATGCCCTCAGCCACAAGACCTGCCAAAACCAGTGCGCTTGAGGCACGCAAATCTGTCGCCATAACATCAGTTCCGCTAAGTTTTGTTCCACCGTTTATAGTTGCAACATGTCCGTTTAAAGAGATATTTGCACCCATTCTTTGTAGTTCGCTGACATGCATAAATCTATTTTCAAAAAGTCTCTCTTCTATGATGGAAGTGCCGTTCGCTTGAGTAGCAAGTGCTAAAAATTGAGCTTGCATATCAGTCGGAAATGCAGGATACTCTTGTGTTACAATTTTTACAGCTTTAATAACTTCTGATGGGTGAATAGTAATAGTGTTGTCGGTAATTGTAAACTTGCTTCCCATCTCTTGGAGTTTTGACAAAACTGCACCAAGATGCCCGGCATTTACATCTGTCAATGTAAGCTCTGACCTAGTTATAGCGGCCGCGCATAGGTAAGTTCCAGCTTCAATACGGTCTGGGATTACGCTAAACTCATCAATGTGTATAAGTTTTCCGTCTGTTCCGTGAATGGTCAAGATAGCAGTTCCGATGCCATCTATCTTAACGCCGTTTGCATTTAAAATTTCGCAAAGTTGAACGACCTCAGGTTCTCTTGCCGCATTTGTAATAGTTGTCACACCTTCTGCCAGTGCCGCCGCCATAACAATATTTGCGGTGCCCGTAACTGTTATTTTATCAAAGATAATATTGCATCCTTTTAGACCATTTGGAGCGATAGCATGGATATAACCGGCTTCTATGTTTATGACGGCACCCATCTGCTCAAGCGCCTTTAGATGCAGGTCAACAGGTCTCTGACCAATTGCACATCCGCCCGGAAGCGATACTTCACAATGCCCGAATCTAGCTAAGATAGGACCCAAAACTAAAATAGAAGCGCGCATTGTTCTTACGATGTCGTAAGTCGCTTTTGTTTCACTTAAAGAAGATGTATCAATAGTTGTTATCTCTTCGCCCCTGTTGCACTTTGCACCTAAGTTTGAGAGCAGTTTTAAGAGTGTGTTTATGTCCGCAACATGAGGCAGGTTTTTAATACTAACGCTGTTTTTTGCAAGTATTGCCATAGCAATCAGCGGAAGGGAAGCATTTTTAGCACCGGAAATTTTTATCTCTCCGTGAAGAGAGCCGGCTTTTTTTATTTGTAAGTAGTCCATATTTATCTTTTTATTTTATAAGAGTTCTTGCAGAACTCTATTTACACGCAAAATGAGCAAAGCCCATTTTACTACGCTAGCCGCTGTGGCACTGAAGCTTGCCTCATTCGAGGCAGAAAATTTCTTGCAGTTTTACAAGAAATTTAAAGTGCAAAATTATATCTAAAATAGTTTGGGTTTTTGGTATAATCACTTAAGTAAACATAGGAATAACGATGAGTTCAGCCTTAGATAGATTAAAAACTTTAACAAATAAAATATCGAGTTACGAGCGTGCCAGAAAAGATAATCTGGTGCTCTTGCAAAATTTATATAATGAATTAAATATAAATCAAAAAGTTGAAGAGTTCAGTGAACTTTTTAATTATAAAGCTATAAATTTATCCGGAGCATCGCTTCTTAGTGAGAGTATGGGAGAGATAAAAAAAGGCAAATATTTACAAATATTGGCAATCGGTTATGACAAAGATGCAGTTGTAAAGAGTAAAAACAGCTCTCTTGGTTATTTTGGAAAAGCTGAAAATGTGGATGAAGAGTTAAAAAATAAAATTGTGGAGTTTATAATCCGCTTCAGGTTTGAGAAAAGTTTTATGACACTTGAACACTATTATGGAATGTTAGAGCCTTTTAAAGTTAGTGAGTAGATGTTAATATTTTTGGATGTAGAGACAACAGGTTTAGAAAAAAGCGATAAAATCTGCTCAATAGGCATAATAGCAGTAGGTGAAAACGAGCTTGTTTCAAAATATGAGCTTGTTAATGAAGGCAAAAAAATTTCTCCAAAAGCTTCAAGTATAAATCATATTACAAACGAGATGATTAAAGATAAAAAGGCGTTCAAAGAGAGTGATGCGTGGAAATTTTTGCAAGAACATAACAATGAAAACTCAACCATTGTTGCCCATAATGTAAATTTTGACATTAAAATGCTTCTTGTGAGCGGATTTATTTGGCATGGCAGAGTTATAGATACGCTTAGAGTTACAAAACATCTGATTCCCGAGTGTGAATACTTCTCTTTGCAATTTTTAAGATATGAGTTGAAGCTTTACCAAAATGAGAAAAAAGAGGCTTTAAAATACTCTCTGCTTGCGCAAAACAGTGAGTTTATAGCACATAATGCATTTAGCGATGCTCTTCATGTAAAACTTTTATATGAGTATTTAAGAGAGATGAAAAAACATGATGAGTTAGTTAAACTAAGCTTAACGCATGTGCTTATTGAGAAGTTCGATTTTGGCAAATACAGCGGTCGTTATATTGAAGAGATAAGCATGTGTGACAGAGGATATTTGGAGTGGATGCTTCTAAATATAGCAGATTTGGATGAAGATTTAAGATATAGCGTAAATAGATATTTATCCGCTTGATATGATATACTTCCGCAATAAACTTTTTGCAAAACCAAAAGAAGTTATCTGCCTCGTAAGAGGCAAGCTTCAGTGCCACAGCGGCTAGCGTAGCTAAATGGGCTTGCTCATTTGGCGTGAAATAAAATGGAGGAGAACTGTTTTTGAGAGTAGCCGTTGAATGTAAGTCACCGCTTTTACAAAAATCACTTGAGCTTTTCTTAGGTAAGCATCTTAGCTCACTAAAAAATTGCGATATTGTCATAAGAGATGTTAAGTTCGCAGATGATGAGAAATCTTTTTATATCTCTAGCAACAAAGATTCAGATTTAGTTAAGCCGTTCTCAAAATCCCAACTTATTTTAGCACTTGAAAAAAGATATAAAAGCATGAATAAGGGTAATTTGTACTCAACCATCAAGGAACATGTCGAAGATGAATTTGCAGATAATGAAGAGCTTGATTTTGATATTTTACAAAAACGCATAGAATCACTGACAAAAGAGTATCAAGAGAATATTTTAAGAACGGTACGAGCGTTTTATGAAAAGTAGTGATATAACAAAAAAAATAGTATCTGGAAAATTCAAAAATAAGATTTTAAAACTCCCTTCAAAAACTACTACAAGATCCTCAAAAGCCATAGTCCTAGAATCATTTTTCAACACGATTCAGTTTGAAATAATAGATGCGACATTTGTTGAACTTTTTTCAGGAAGCGGTTCCATCGGACTTGAAGCGCTTAGCCGCGGTGCAAAAAAAGTTATATTTATGGAAAAAGATCATGAAGCGCTAAAGATTTTAAAGGAAAATATTGCCCAAACAGACCCCGCATTGTGCGAAGTTTACAAAGGAGATACTTTTACAAATATTGCAGCTGTTGTAAAAGCTCTCCAAAAAAGAGGCGAAAAAGCATATTTTTACATCGACCCTCCTTTTAATATAAGAGAAGGGATGGAAGATATATATGACAAAACTATATCTTTGATAGCTTCTTTGCCAAAAGAGTGCGTAAAGCTTATTATTATAGAACATGTCAGCGGTTTGGAAATTCCTGCAACAATTGGCAGTTACAATATAAAAAAATCTAAAAAATTTGGTAATACGACTCTAACATACCTTGAATGTGAATAAAGTGGAATAAAATTTGCTGTTCATAGTCATATTCAAGGATTAGCTATGAGAACACTTATTTTATTTTTATTTACTATCACAACTATTTATGCTGCCAAGATAAGCGATGTCGCAAATGTTGTCGGAGTTAGGGATAATCATCTTATAGGCTACTCTCTGGTCGTAGGTCTTCAAAAAACAGGAGACGGTACCACCTCAAAATTTACTCTCCAATCAATTGCAAACATGTTAAAAGCTATGAATATTGACATGAAACCTATTGACATAAAATCAAAAAATGTCGCCGCTGTTGTTGTTACCGCAGAGCTAGCTCCGTTTGCAAGACAGGGCGATAAAATAAACATAACAGTCTCTTCAATAGGAGATGCAAAATCGCTTGAGGGCGGAACACTTCTGATGACTCCTTTAAAAGGAGTTGACGGCAAAATATATGCGTTAGCTCAGGGTGCAGTAACAATAGGTGGAAAAAGTTCAAAATCTGCCGGCGAATCACATCCGACAGCCGGTTTAATCTATGACGGCGGATTGGTTGAGAGAGAAATCAGCCTTGACCTTTACAATCAAGAGCATGTAACACTCTCTCTAAGAGATGCCAATTTTAAAAATAGCGTATCAATCCAAAAAACTGTAAATGATTTTTATAGCACAGAAGTTGCAGTAGCAATGGACTCTAGAACAATAAAGTTGAAAAAACCGCAAAATAAAACAATGATAGAATTTTTAGCAGAAGTTCAAGATATTGAGATGGACTACAATGTAAAAGATAAAATAGTAATCAACGAGAGAACCGGAACAATAATTTCTGGAGTTGGAATAGCTATAAAGCCCATTATTATGACTCATGGCGGTATAACAATCAAAATTACAGAGCAGGAAAATTTAAGTAAACCCGCCGGTTCGATGGTTGTAGATGAAAATATGATAATCGGAGTTAATGAGAATGAATTATATACAAAGTCAGGAACGACAACTGTGGCAAACTTGGTTCGTTCTCTGCAGAAGCTCGGAGCCACACCAAAAGATATAATCTCAATTTTAGAAGCAATGAAGAGTGCAGGCAGCATCTCCGCTGAGTTGAAGTTAATATAATGTACGGCGCAAATTCTATAAACTTACAAGCTGCGTTTATGTCGCAACAACATCAAATTCCTAAAATTGATGCTAAAGCAGAAAATGCCCAGCTGAGAGAGCAAACTGACGCTTTTGAATCAGTTATTCTTAAAATGTTGATGGATAATGCGATGCAGGATGAAAAAAATCTTTTTTCACAGGCAAATGACCCTGGTGATAAAATATATAAATCTATGTACAGAGAAGAGCTTGCAAAAGCCAGTGCAGGAGGGTTTGGATTTTCTCAAATGCTTTATGACTTTTTGAGCCAGAAAAGTTAATTTTTTCTTCTTTATGCCGATATAGTTAAACACAATTATAGTAATAAATGTAAGAAAAAGGATAGATTATGATTTCACAAATAAATGGTGCAAATGTCCGCAGCGCTTATGCCAACAGTTTTGGCGAGAGCAAGGAAGTTTCACAAAAAGCCGGTGTTACTGTTTCCAAACAGGGCGATACAAGTAAAGTTGAACAGATAAAAGAGGCTCTTGCTTCTGGCGAGTACAAAATAAATATACAAACTCTTGCTGAAAAGATTGCTCAAGAGTTAATGTAGTTTTAAACAAATAGAAGGATTTAATTATGCTGTCTTATCATTTACAGAGTGCGTTGGGCGACCTCCGAGATTTAATCAAAATAACAGAGTCTGATGTAGAAGATATAAAAGTAGCAAATCACAATCCTCAATTTGACAGGCTGAAACTCAAAGAGGAGAAGCTAAAAAGCTTTGAATCTAAAAAAGCTATGATAGACCATGAAATATCATCTCTTATGATTGCTAGTCCGGATAAAGATTTGCCGGAGCTTTTAAATGAAGAGCAGCACAACTATTTAGCAGAACTTAAAATTGAATTATCAAACCTTCGTGATGTAAATAAGCGTTACGCAAAGTTAGTGTTGGCGGTTAGCAATTTATATAATACATTTTTAGAGAGATTGGTTCCAACAGAGATGCAGGGTTATGCGAAAGTTGCTTCAAAAAATTCGTCAATTTTGAAAGTGAGAGTGTAAAATGGGATCTATTTTTAACACACTAAATATAGGCTATAGCGGATTAAGCGCCGCGCAAACTGCCGTAAGTACAACAAGTCATAATATTTCAAATGCAGAGAGCGAAGGATACACTAGACAAAGAGTTGTAACGGCCGCTGCTACCCCAATTTTTTCTGCTCCAGGAAATATAGGCAACGGTACTCAAATCACGGACATTTCAAGAATATTTGATAATTTTGTTTACGATAGATATACTGGAATTTCATCTGATAAGGAGTATTCAGATTTCACAAAAGAAACTTTTGAAACACTTTCTACATATTTTCCTGAAATAGATAATGTCGGAATAAAATCAGATTTAAAAGAGTACTACAATATGTGGCAAACATTTGCAGACAACCCTGATAATGATGCTATTAAACTTGCTCTGGCAAAACAGGCTGAAACACTTTCAGGCAGCATAGTTGCAACACAAAACAAAATTATGGATTTACAATCAAGTATTAATGATCAACTTTATGTTAATGTAAAAGAGGTAAATTTATTAGCAGAAGAGTTGGCAAATATAAACAAATCTATTGATATTGCTGAAGCAGGCGGTGCCTATACGGCAAATGATTTAAGAGATAAAAGAAATTATATAGAGTTAAGTTTGTCAAAACTCATCGGAGCGGAGTCAAACATTGAGAAAATAGAATCAAATATCGGAATAAACAGTTCATCGAATGAAGGCTACGGAAGCTATACATTGAGCGTAAATGGATTTAATATTGTTGACGGCGGTTCATATCACCCAATTCATATATCAGACAGCAACAATTCAAACGGATATTACGAATTATCATACGAGAGACAAGACGGTGTTTTAATACCCATAAACGAGAGCATATCCGGCGGCAGAATAGGGGCAATTCTAGATCTTAGAGGCGATAAGATGACATCGGACTCTTCCGGTGTTCCTACCAATGGAGCTTTGCAAAAAGTTATAGATCAGATGGATGCTTTTGCAGCTACGCTAATTGAATCAACAAATAATATTTATGCTTCCGGTGCAACTGATAGAATGGTCTCTAACACTATCGGTATAGGCGGCACACAATCTTTGATTGACTCAAATATAAATATAAAAGAGGGCGCGTTTGACATTGTAATTTATGATATAGATGGAAATGAAACCGCAAGAAGAACCATAAATATTGATCAAATTACGGTTATGACAGGAGTTTCGGGTTCTAACTCAATTGAGGGTCAAATAGCAGCAGAGGGTGATGATAATGCCGATGGAAATGCAAACAATGATATAGACGATTTTATTCAATTTAATTGGGCAACATATGCAAGCGGTGAGAATGCAATAGAGTTTGTTATGGATTCAGCTTCTGCTGCAAAAGGGTACAAATTTGCCATAGAAGATAAGCTTCAAACTACGGAGTTTGACTCAGGCTCAAATTTTGCCGGAGCACTTGGTTTAAGTAGATTTTTTGACGGTAACAGCGCAAAGAATATAGATTTAAACTATGAATTGAAAGCTAACCCGACAAAAATAGCAGCCGGAAGGGCTCCTATTACCGGAGACAGCTCTTTGTCGTTAAGTATGGTTCAGCAGCAGTTCGAAGTTTACAATTTTAGTGTTGGAACTGCTACATATACATCTACTGTATATGGAATGTTTGATGTTGTTGCTACCGAGGTTGGTGTTAGAGCAAATGAAGCAATATTAAACAATCAAACAATAACAGCTCAATTTAATGCCATAGAATTAGAATACTCTTCCATCTCAAAGGTAAGTATAGATGAAGAGTTGACAAATCTTATAAAATATCAAACAGCATACGGTGCAGCTTCAAAAATAATAACTACAATAGACCAGATGATGCAGACACTGCTTGGAATTAAGCAGTAATCCATAGATGCCGAAATTTAGTGTTTTTATACTTGTAGGCGTGGTTCTTTTTTCTTTTTTTGGTGCATACATTTACTCTGTTGATGCATATACGCTAGATAGTTCTGCTATCTTGTTTCCTCCGTCATTTGAACACTTTTTGGGAACTGACAGGTTGGGCAGGGATATCCTCGCAAGATTAATAGAAGGCGGAAAAGTATCGCTTATTATTGGCGTAGGAAGCGCTTTTATAGCTTCTGTAATCGGTCTTGTTTTAGGTTCAATGGCAGGATATTTTAGAGGCAGAGTGGATAAAGGCTTTATAATTTTAGTAGATCTATTTTTAACATTTCCTACATTTTTTCTTCTTTTAGCTCTTGTAAGTTATGTAAATGCCTCATCTTGGGTTTTGATTGTTATTATATCTATAACGGGCTGGATGACTACGGCAAGACTTATTCGTGCAGAGAGTTTTGGCATAACATCTCAGCCATACATAAAGATACTAAATATTGCAAAAATTAGCAGATTAAAGATACTTTTCAAATACTATGCTCCTCTTTTAGCACCAATATATTTTGTCAGTTTTACATTTGGAGTAGGCGGAGCAATACTTGCAGAATCAGGACTTAGCTTTTTAGGTCTTGGGATCGTGGCACCTCAAATGAGCTGGGGAACAATACTAAGCAGCGGAAAAGATGTTGTTGAAATCGCTTGGTGGGTTAGCTTTTTCCCTGGATTTATGATATTTTTAGTGACATTTTCTTTGATAAATATCTCAAATTATTTACAGCAATTAACCAATAAAAAAGAGATTCAATAAAATACATACGCAGAGTTTAAATAAGTGAAATAAAAGAGCAATATAGATATACTGCCTCATACAAATTTAGGATAAATTATGATTTTAATGATAGATAATTATGATAGCTTTACTTATAATATAGTTCAATATTGCAGAGAGTTAGGTGCTGATCTTAAAATCATAAGAAATGATGAGATGAGCGTTGAAGAGATTGAGGCATTGAAGCCTGAAAAAATCATAATCTCACCCGGTCCAGCAACTCCGGATGATGCAGGTGTTACACTAAAAGTGATTGAGCACTTTAAAGACAAAGTGCCTATTCTTGGTATCTGTCTTGGTCATCAAAGTATTGCGCAGGTCTTTGGCGGACATGTTGTTCGTGCTAAAAATATGATGCACGGTAAAACTTCTACCATGAGACGCACAAAAGAGTGCGCTATATTTAAAGATATTCCGCAAGAGTTTATTGCAACCAGATACCACTCATTGATAGTAGATAAAAATTCACTTCCTGAGACCATAGAACCTACTGCATACAGCACGGACGATGACGAAATAATGGCTCTAAAAGTTAAAGATAGAGAGATTTATGGAGTTCAATTTCATCCAGAATCAATAATGAGTCAATATGGACACGAAATAATTGGAAACTTTTTAAAAATATGAGCACCAGGTTCATCTTATTCTTAATTTTGGGATTAGATGCGCTTATCCTCATATTTCAAATTGATGAGTTGTCAATATCTTACAATGAAACACTGCTTTTAAACGGTAACTTTTCTTTTCTGCAAATTTTAATAAAATCTTCAATTCTTCTTTTTGGACAAAATGATTTCGCTCTGCGGTTTCCCATGATTGTTTTGCATATATTAAGTGCGATACTGCTTTACAAAATATCCAAAAAATATCTCAAAGTAGATAGAAATAGAATCTGGTTAGTTTTGATTTTTGTGCTTTTGCCGGGAGTTATAAGCTCGGCAATTATACTAAACAGCGCCGGATTAATCTTATTTGGTTTATTGCTATTTGTATATTTATATGAAAATCATTCCACTTCATTTATATATCCGCTGTTAATTTTTTATATGTTAATTGACGGCAGTTTTGTCTATCTTTTTATGGCACTGGCACTATTTTCTATATATAAAAAAGATAGAAACTTTTTTCTTTTTAATGTAGTATTATTTTCAATTTCGCTTCTAATCTATGGAATAGACACACATGGTTCCCCAAAAGGTTACTTTTTAAACTCTTTAGGGCTCTATGCAGCAATTTTTACCCCAATAATTTTTATCTATCTCTTTTATGTTCTGTACAGAAGATATTTAACCAAAGATATAGATATATTATGGTTTATATCGACGGCAGCACTTATTTTTTCACTGCTTCTTTCATTTAGACAGCGAGTCGGCATAGAGTATTTTGCGCCATATGTAATCCTCGCACTTCCGCTTGTCGCACAAACATTTGAACACTCATACAGGGTTCGCCTGAATATATTTAGAAAAAACTATAAATTGATTTTTATAGTATCTTTGGCGTTTCTGCTAATAAATAGTTCTGTAGTTTTTTTAAACAAATATCTATATCAGGTAATCAAGGAGCCGAAAAAACATTTTTCTTATAATATGCATGTTGCAAAAGAGCTCTCGCATGAACTTAAAAAAAGGGGAATAAGTTGTGTTGACACAAACATGAAAATGTCCAAAAGATTGAAATTTTATGGTGTAACAAAATGCAACAATTATCTGCTTCAAGAAAATTATTCAGATTTAATAAATTCAGAGAGTGTAACCATTAGTTACAAAAATAGAGTTGTTTACTCTGCAAATGTTACTAAGATAAACATAAATTAAATCTATCCAATAGTTAATCTACTCAAATGGTACCAGATTAGTTAACATGTGATAATATTTCATAAATATTAAAAACAGGGAGTTGCAATGGCTCAAAAAGCGATTAGAGAATTTGACGCAAAGTCAATTTTGGCTAAGCATTGGGATAAGTATTTTCCAGGTTTTACTTATGCATATGAAACAATTATGGTTCAAAACGGATCAGAACTGACTAAAGCTGCAAAAGAAAAAACATGGTTGAAAGAAAAAGCATTGGTTGCTAAACCGGATATGCTATTTGGTAAAAGAGGGAAAAACGGTTTAGTTTTATTTAGAGACTCTAAGCCGGGTGATGTATCTTTAGCTAAAGCAACATCTTGGATAGATGAAAAATCATCTACAAAACAGTCTGTATCTTTTTCATTTGACGGCGATACTCCAACCGGTGAACCAAAAGTTGACATGCTTACTCATTTTATCGTTGAGCCTTTTACTCCGCACTCTCAAGAAGAAGAGTACTATATTTCTGCTACATGTGTCGGCGATGATGATGTCCTTTACATGTCTGCTGAGGGCGGTATGGAAGTTGAAGAGAATTGGGATAAAGTTGTAGAAGTTAAATTTCCGATTACTGCAACAGAAGAAGAGATTGCAGAAAAAATCAAAAAAAGCATTCCAAAAGATGTTGCAAAACATGATAAAGATGCGTTTGCAGAGTTTGCAATAGGTTTCTTTAAGGCTTACAGAGAGTTGAATTTTGCATATCTTGAAATCAACCCGTTTGTTTTACAAGGCAAAAAAGTTGAGCTTTTAGATATGGTTGCAAAACTTGACGATACAGCTGGATTTATGATGAGAGACGAGTGGGGCGATGTAGACTTCCCAACTTCTTTTGGTATGGAAGAGAAATCTCCTGAAGTTTTAGCTATCGAAGATGCGGACAGCAAATCAGGTGCTTCACTAAAACTGACTATTCTTAAACCCGAAGCTAGAATCTGGACGATGGTCGCAGGCGGCGGCGCTTCAGTTGTTTATGCAGATACTATTGCGGATTTGGCTGGAATCGAAGACCTTGCTAACTATGGCGAGTATTCAGGCGGACCGACTACAAGTGAGACAAAATTTTATGCTGAGACAATCTTAGATCTTATGACAAGAAGCAAAGATGCTAAAGGCAGAGACAAAGTTTTAATTATTGGTGGAGCTATCGCAAACTTTACGGATGTTGCAAAAACATTTACAGGTATTATTCAAGCATTTGATAATTACGCTGATAAAATGAAAAAAGTCGGTATAAAAATTTATGTAAGACGCGGCGGACCAAACTATGAAAAAGGTCTAAAAGACATTAAAGAAGCTGCTGATAGACTTGGTCTTTATATAGAAGTTTACGGACCGGAAACACATGTTACTGACATTGTGCGTATGGCACTAGCAAAGTAAGGGGAAGAGATGGCACAATTATTTACTAAAGACACACAAGCAATTTTTTGGAATAACAACACAACAGCTATTCAAAGAATGTTGGATTATGACTATACGATTAAAAGAAAGAAACCTTCGGTTGCGGGTATCGTTGCTCCTACAAGCACTAGTAAATTTGATAAGTTTTTTTACGGTCCTGATGAGATTATGATTCCACTTTATAAAAATACTGCAGAGGCTAAAGCCGCTCAACCGCAAGCTGATGTACTTTTAAACTTTGCATCTTTTAGAACTGCTTACGATGTAACAATGGAAGCATTGGCACTTGGCGGTTTTACTTCTATCATGGTTACTGCTGAGGGTATTCCAGAGAGACTGGCGCGCAAAATGAACGCAACGGCAAAAGCAAAAAATGTAACCGTAATAGGACCTGCAACCGTTGGCGCTATTGCTCCGGGTGCATTTAAAATCGCAAATATCGGTGGAACAATTGAAAATATAGTTCAATCAAAACTTCACCGTGCCGGTTCATGTGGACTTGTAACTCGCTCTGGCGGTCTGTTTAATGAGCTATCAAACATAATCGCAATCAATGCTGATGGTATCGCTGAGGGCGTTGCAATCGGTGGAGACAGATTTGTCGGTTCTGTATTTATAGATAATCTTCTTAGAATGGAAGCAAATCCTGAAGTAAAATACATGTTACTTCTTGGAGAAGTTGGCGGTACTGAAGAGTACAAGGTAATCGAGGCTGTAAAGTCTGGAAAAATCAAAAAACCTATTATTGCATGGTGTATCGGTACAATCGCTAAATATTATGACAGCGGTGTACAGTTTGGTCACGCCGGAGCATCTGCAAACGGCGACATGGAAACAGCTGAAGCTAAAAACAAAGCTATGAAAGCAGTTGGCATTCATGTTCCTGCATCGTTTAATGATTTACCTGAGATAATAAGTGCGGTTTATCACGAACTACACGCAGAGGGAATTATTAAAAATATCGCAGACCCAGCTATGAACACATGTCCAAGTGTTAGAAAATCTAAAGAGTTTATCTGTACGATTTCTGATGACAGAGGCGATGAGGCTACATATGCAGGTTTCCCAATCTCTTCTCTTGCAACGCCTGACACTGGAAAAGGAATCGGCGATGTTGTTTCACTTCTATGGTTCAAAAAACAGTATCCAAAATGGGCTACTGATTTTATTGAGACTGTAATTAAAACAGTTGCAGACCATGGTCCGGCTGTAAGTGGCGCTCACAATGCAAAAGTAACGGCAAGAGCTGGCAAAAGCGTTGTTGAGTCACTTGTAACCGGTCTTTTAACAATCGGACCAAGATTTGGCGGTGCAATCGATGATGCTGCTAAATATTTTAAATATGCAAATGACAATAAGCTCTCCCCGGCTGATTTTTTAAATCATATGAAAAAAGAAGGCATTCCGATTCCGGGTATCGGGCATAGAATCAAATCTCTTAAAAATCCGGATTTGCGTGTTGAGGGACTTAAAAAGTATGCTGCCAAATGTTTTCCTGCAACTCCACTTTTAGACTATGCACTAACTGTTGAACAACTGACTACATCTAAAAAAGAGAATCTGATTCTTAATGTTGATGGAACAATCGGTATTTTAATGGTTGATATGTGGAGAGCACTTGGTTATACAGAAGAAGAGATAAATGAGTTTATTACTTCAGGAACACTAAACGCATTCTTTATTGTTGGAAGAAGCATAGGATTTATCGGTCATGTACTTGACGAAAAAAGACTTGCAATGCCAATGTACAGACATCCAATGGATGATATTTTATACGATGTTCAAGTCGCAGAAAAAATATAATTTTTTTTCTAACTTCAAGGAGAACTCTCTCCTTGATTGCTTATTAACAACCCTACCGCAATAAATCTTCACACTTTCTTTCTGATTTTCATATATTTTTTGATATACTTGTAGCAAATAGATTTAACTGGATTACTATGAAAAAAGCATTTACTATGATGGAATTAATCTTCATAATTATTGTAATTGGGATTTTAGCCGCGGTTGTAATTCCAAGAACTGGATCAAACAAACTTCACGAGGCTGCAATACAGGTTGTTTCACACATAAGATATACTCAACATTTAGCAATGGTTGATGATAAGTTTGATGCAGCTGACGCTGATTGGTATAAAGAAAAATGGCAAATTCGTTTTCGAAGAAATAGTGGCGTTAGTGGATATGTAATTTTTTCTGATTCTATAAATACTCAGGGAAACATTAATAATGGAGAGCGTGCAATTGATCCTTTGACAGGAGAAGGGATAGATGGATTTTTAAATTATGGTGATGCAAATTTAACAGCAACATATGGTATAAAAGGTGATGATACTGGTATAGTGCAAAACTGTCCACACGATGATGCAAGTTTAGTGACATCCAATAGGGGAGTTTTCGCATTTGACCATCTAGGACGACCTTATTCTGGTTTAAGCGATGCTACTTCAGTAACAGATTATTTAATTACCGATAACTGTGACTTAACACTAACGGATAATAGTGGAGCATCTGTGAAGATTCGTGTGCATCCTGAAACAGGGTATGCTTGTATTTTAGATAATGTAACCAATGAATGTTTATAATCTTTCAAATCTCTCCTAACAATTAAGAAATAAATAAGCGTAACTTGCCTATAATTCCCCTCCA
>MIBZ01000017.1 GCA_001829675.1 Sulfurimonas sp. RIFCSPLOWO2_12_36_12
CGTACCATCCTCCAAGCACCATACTAAGAGAAGCTATCTCATCTTCACTCTGTTCAACCGCAATACTCAAATGTTTGGACATATCCGCCATAAAATTAAGCACTCCCGTCGAGGGCGACATAGGGTAAGCGGTAACCATGTTGCACCCGCCTGCTAAAAAGCCAAATCCGCATGCCGTAGTTCCATCCATTAAGTGAAATTTTTTTACACCTTCCAAATCAGATTTTGGCAACTTCGGCAGAGTTAGGTTTTCTAACTTCATACCCTCTTCATAGCCTGCCTTAGCCACATCTTTGTTTGTGTCATCATCTTTAAAATGTTCTGCAATACTTTGCAACAGTGAGCTTTTGTCAATACTCAGCGCTCCAAAAAGCAGACCTGCTATGTAGGTATTTGCATATTTTGCATTGCCGAATTTTTTTGCACTCTCTTTCATCTCTACCAAAATCACATTGGCTTTTTTCTCAGAAAATGTCTTATCCGCAAAAACTATAGTATTTTCATGCCATCTCTCTTGCATATGTTCTAACGCAGGCAAATCCAGAGCAATGGAGATATCAACACTCCAGCACGGAGCTTCTACCGGAGCATCTGAAATTCGGATGAGGGTTGTGTTACTGCCGCCTCGCACACGCGACATATACTCTTTTGTAGAGAAGATATAAAAACCGCTCTCTTTAAACGCATCGCTAAGTATTTTCTCTAATGTAGCGATGCCTGTTCCCGCCGCACCGCCGATGAGTATGGAGATACTTTGAGAAGCGCCATAAGCTCTCGCACCATTTTGACCGTTGTATTTCTCAAGCTCCTCTATCGTCATGATAATATCCCTTCGCGTCATTAGCTTCACCTATGATAACTTAAAAAAGTAATATATTATTAGTTATTTTGATAGAATATTTAAAACTATCTGGAGCCTTACCTTGAAAATAATACACTTCAGCGATACTCACCTTGGTTTTAACGATTTAGATATTTTAAATGAACAAAATATAAACCAGAGAGAAGCCGACTTTTACGACGCTTTTTCTCAAGTCATAGAACAGATAAAAATAATCAAGCCCGATTTCATCATACACACCGGCGACCTATTTCACCGCCCAAGCCCCTCAAACCGCGCAATCACCTTTGCGCTTGAGCAGTTTAAAATCATAGATGCGCTAAACATTCCATTTATTCTAATTGCAGGAAACCACTCAACGCCTAGAACAAACCTCTCTTCACCGATACTAAAAATATTTGATAACTTTAAAAACATACATACAGCCTACGAGCAAGAGTATAAAAAGATAGAGTTTGAGAGCGTAATCTTTCATACCCTGCCCCATATGAACGATGAGACAAATGCACTTTCACAGATAGAGCTCTGCGAAGCCGGAGTTGACAAAAGCAAGAAAAACATTATGATGATGCACTGCTCTGTTGGCGCTTTTTATCTTATGAATGAGTTTGGAGAGTGGGTTTACCCAAGCGATAAAGAGTATATATTTAAGATGATGGATTATGTGGCACTTGGGCATTGGCACGGTTTTGGCAAAGTAGCAAAACATGAAAATGTTTACTACAGCGGCTCAACAGAGAGAACATCTCTAAATGACAAAAGAAACTCAAAAGGTTTTATAGAGGTGAGCTTACATGATGAACTGATTGTTGGGTACAAAGAGATAAAAATCCGACCGATAATTTTAAAAGAGATAGATTGCGAGGATTATGAAAATTCTCTCTCTAAAGTTGATGTTAGCGATACCAAAAATACAATCGTTGAAGTCATATTAAAAAATATCACCGCTTTTCAATCCATAGATATTCAAAACGCAGAGATTAAAAAGATATTTGCCGAGGCTCTGTACATAAATGTCAAGAGAGAGTTTAAACAAGGCGTAAACGAGATAAAAGCCGATGAGATAGAGGCTCTCTCGCTTGAAGAGTTTTTTCTGGAACATCTAAAGGAAGATTCACAGACAGAAGAGTTTGAGAGGCTGAAGTACAAAGTTCAAGAACTGTTTGCACAGTATGAGGAGGCAAACGATGATTCTCTCTAGATTGAAACTTGAAAATTTTAAAAAATACACCTCTTTTGAGATTGAGTTCGGCGAGGGGCTGATCGGCATCATCGGCAAAAACGGAAGCGGAAAATCGACAATATTTGAAGCGATACTTTTTGCACTTTACGGAGAGGCGAAAACAAGAGGAAACAAGGAGCTGCTAAAAAATGCAAATGCAAACGACAAAGATGCGGTAGTCGTAGAACTTGAGTTTGAGTTTGAGGGCATTTTATACAAAGTTGCACGTGAGTTTCGCGGCAAAACCATGAGCGCAAACGCAAAGTTTTACAAAAACGGCTCTCTTACAACCACGGGAGCAAAAGAGGTCACAAACGCTATTATCAAACTTACAAAAATGGGCAAAGAAGCATTTTTGCATACACTTTTTGCCTCTCAAAAAGAGCTTACAAGCCTTACTACGCTTAAAAACGAAGATAGAAAAAAGATGATTCGCCGTCTTTTGGGCTTGGAGAAAATAGACTTTGTGGAAAAAGAGCTGGTAGAAAAAAGCAGAGAGCTAAAGCGAGAGATAGAGGCTTTTGCAGAGGTGCTTTTGGGCGAAGAGGAGATAAAACTAAAAGAAGAGCAGATAAAAGGAAGTGTTGCCGCAAAAGAGGCTCTCGCAAAGGAAGTGCTTGGTAAAACAGAGGAGCTGGAGCATATAAAAAGCAGGGAACAGAATATAAAAAAAGAGTTGGAAATTTTTGCCAAAACAAAAGAGCAAAAACAAAAAGTTTTTTCCGAACTTGAACTTCTAAAAAACTCCAAAAGCCTAGAGATATTGAACCAAGTAAAACTTATGGCAGAACTCCATGAGCTAGAGCACAAACAAGAGGAGCTTAAAAAACTCCAACCCATAAAAACAGAGTATGTCAGCCTGCAAGAGAGCCTAAAAGAGCAGGATAAGCTAAAAGAGTTTCATCTGAAAAAAGAGGGGATTTTAAAAGAGCAACTTCAGCTCAAAGAGCAGTGGAAAAAGGCTAAAGCCGACATAAATGCACTCGAAAAAGAGTGCGAAAAATATGATGAATTTCTACTAAATGCCAAAAATCTTGAGGTAAGCATCGCGATACTTCAAGAGACCATCAAAACAAAACACACCATAGAGAGCGAACTTCTTGCCGAGATAGCCGCTGAGCAGAAGCAAATAGACATCACAAACGCAAAAATAGCAAAACTTCGAGAGTTGGGGAGCAAAGGGGCGTGTCCGACATGCACGAGACCTCTTTTGGATGAGTATGACAATGTCATAAAATCGCTTGCCACCGCCGTAAATGAGACGCACCAAAAAAAGATAAACGAGTACAAAAAACAGCTTCAAAATGCAACGGCTCAAAAAGCCGCATTTGAAGAGGAGAAAAAAGCAAAAGATAGAGAGTTTTTGGAACTTACAAAAAATATAAACATCATCCAAAGCAAACTTCAAGACCTCAAAAAAGCGCGCGAATATTTTGTGCATGTGGAAGAAAAGGGGGTTAAAAACAGAGATGAGCTAAAAGAGCTGGAAAAATTCAGCTACGACGAGAAGATACATAGCGGCATAAAAAGCTCACTTGATGCGATAGAGACGCAGTACAAACACTCTTTAAGCCTAGAGGTCGAGCTAAAGAGGCTTGTTTTGGTAAAAGCGGATTTGGAAATTATAACTAAAAAAGTAGAAGAGTTAAAAAGTACATGTCAAAACAAAGAGACAGAGTTTAAACTCGTAATCTACGATGACGCAAAGCATAACGAACAGCTTGCAGAGCATGAGAGCATACTTAAAACCATAGAGTCAAAAACAACACTTTTAAATGAGATAAAAGTACAAATTGCGAGTATTGAGGGCGAGATAAAAACTATTCAAAATGCGCTTGAAAACAACGAAATTCAGCTAAAAAAAGCGCAGAGCAAAAAAGATGATTTGGTTGATTATGAGAAGATAAAAATAAGCCTTTCAGAGTTTAAAACACGCCTAAACTCCAAGGTCGCACCGCGTATCTCCACCATCGCCTCAGAGATGTACTCTCAAATCACAAAGGGCAAATACCAACACATTGAAGTCAGCAACGATTTTGACTTTTTCATCTATGATGAGGGCAAAAAGTACCCTATTGAGAGATTTTCAGGCGGAGAAATAGACCTTGCGAACTTGGTACTTCGCATCGCTATCTCAAAAACTCTAACTGAACTCAGCGGAGCAAGCAGCATCGGTTTCTTGGCGTTTGATGAAGTGTTCGGAAGTCAGGACGAAGCAAGACGGATGGAGATATTAGAAGCCTTCCACACCATCAAAGAGCAGTATAGACAGATATTTCTCATAAGCCATGAGATGGAGATAAAAGAGATGTTTGAAGTGGTTGTGGAGTTATAGAGGCTTGTTCCTATTGAAAATTTTGAAAATTTCAATTAACTCTTTTTCAAAGTTTATTTCATACATCACCGTATAGCCTTTATATGTCATATCTCTAATATTTTTGTCATCAAAATAAAGAGATTGTTTATATTTGAGAGGATTGTCTAAAATTGACAAAATTGATTTTTCTAATTCATGCGCAAATTTAAAACTAGCACTTTTTTTATCTTGTGCTATATAATCTATGATTTGAATCAATTGTCTTTCAAAAGCTGTTTTATAAATTATTTTCATATTTAACTATGTTTAGTTTTTAAATGAGTTTCTATATTTTCCCATAAATCATCATGCGAAATCATCTCAGCTTTGCCGCTTTTGATGTCGTCTCTGATTTGTTGCAGTTCCGCTTGTCTCTCATAAAAATACGGGTCATACTCTAAATTTTTATCTTTTGTAATTTTGACTTTATCTTTACAACTGCCGACAAACTTTAAAAAGTCATTCATAAAATTATCTTCCACCTGAATTGTTAATGTTTTCATAAGATTCTCCAATAATTTTCATATGTCTGATTGTAACAAAATTCAAGTGAATATCAAGTTAATTTAAGCTATAAATTAGCATACAGATTTCTCATCAAGGGCGCTAAAGAACTCTACAACATAGGAACAAGTCTAAAAGATTTAGGCAAAAATAGTTCATTTTTTCAAGTTTGAAATGGATAATTTTGATATTTTGGGTAGGTTGAAAGTCAGGATGAGGCAAAATGTTTCTTCGAAAAGTATATCACAAAAGTGGAGATTCATTCTCAGGGGTGTAATTTTAAATGAAATCATAACGACTGGAATGTCCCCAATAAACTAGACGACTACTCCGACATGTACATGAGTGATAGAGTGGAATTTTTCTACAATAATCTACATGATATTACCTCACAAGGAACAGTGTATCAAGATATAAAAAGTGGTATAAATAATGGACTTGGACTCAATAAAGTAGTGTTTGGTACAGAAGAAAATAATACTACTACTTTATCAGGATTTAGCGGAGATGACCGCATCTATGGTCTAGCAGGTGATGATACTCTTGCGGGCAACGGCGGCAACGACTACCTAGAGGGCGGCGAAGGTTTCGATACCCTGCAAGGCGGAGATGGTCACGATGTACTTCTAGGCGGAAACGACAGCGACATCCTCTACGGCGGAGCGGGAGAAGATACTATCATAGACAGTTACACATACGGCAACGCAGGGAATGACACTTTAAAATTCGGTGAGGGGATAAACGCAGAGAATATTATCGCTAAAGCAAACGGAAACATGTCTATACAATATCAAAATTTTACAAACATAAAAAATAACATAAAACACTGTTGTGAATTAGTCACATTTAATAAAACATCAGATATTATTAAGCAACACATACAAATGTCAAAAAATACATCATGGTATGTAGTACGAAATAATAGAGATTTTAAAATAAAAAGAGAGGTGGCGTAAATGAATATTCTACAAATGCTTTGTAAATTTAGTTTGATTATAGGTTTAACTGCATGTTCAAGTTCTGCAAGTAAAGAAGAAAACAAATCAACAAACATAAAAGGAGAAAAAATGATGCTAAATGAGATATATGATTCACAAATAAAGCCAGACTATTTTTTAAAAATACAAGAGAACCATGAAGATGTAAGTAACATAGTTTTTAAGTATTTTAAAGTAGGTGAGAGTAAAGAAGAGGTCTTGTTAAAACTAACAAAAATGAATATTAGTCCAAGTGAAAACAAGAATAAAACGATTGTAGTGTCTGCTATAAAAGGGAATGACCCACTTTTCCATAAAGATGATGACAAAACCTTAGAAGTAATGTTTGAATTTGATGCAAGCAATAAGCTAACAAATATTAAATCACGTTATTTTAGACGTCAATAAAAATGAAAGGAGGATTTTGAAATGGAAAAGATAGAAGTTGGTTACAGAAATATAGGTTCAGTCGGTAGTATTGAATACTACCATAAATTTTTATTGTATACAGATAGCAATGGTAATCAGTATACGGTAAGTGGATGGGTTGGTAATGATGTGAGTTCTACATTGCCACTTGGTCACTTGAGTACTTTAGCAAATATACCATATGATAAATATAATCCTGACCATCCTGATTATTCAGAAAGTTACACCCCAGTGAATTATTTACACCCCTATTTACACCCCAGTGAATGAATCTCCACTTTTTGTATTAAACAACCTAAACACTGATGATTTTATTTACACCCCAGTGAATGAATCTCCACTTTTATATTAAACAACCTAAATACTGATGATTTAAAATATTTATGAAAACAAGTTATAATACTCAAACTATAAAACTACATAAAAAGGTAAATTATGCACTCGCTACGACTAGATATCGACAACTCGGTCTACTCACAGTTTTTATCTTTTGTGAAGCAATTTAAACAGAGTGAAGTCAGCATCATAGAAGATAAAGTTCGAGAAGATTTTGTTGTCTCATCCGTAGAAGATGTGCAAAAAAGAGTAGCAAATGCCGAACAAAACAACAACTTCACTTCTCATGAAGAGTTTTGGTTTGATATAGACAAAAAAATCAAAGACCTGTAACTTGCAGATTGTTTATGAAGAGAGCTTCTCAAAGTCTCTTTTAAACATACTTGCTTTTATCTCAAAAGATAAAAAATCCGCCGCTATAAAATTTAAAAGCAATCTAAAAGAGAAAATAGAACTTTTAAGGGTTTCGCCTTTTATGTGCGAAAAATCAAAATATATAAACAATGACAATTATCGTGATCTAATCTTTAAGGGTTACACAACCATTTATAAAATCGAAGAAAATCAAATCAAAGTTTTAGAGATATTTAAATGGGAAGATAGACCTTTTATTTAAGAGTTACACCCCAGAGAATGAATCTCCACTTTTCTAAAGACAATCTAAATTTTAATTTTTATCGTCCCAAAGTTCAACTTTGCGATGTATATAACAATTGCGACATAAAGAAATATATGAGTTAATTGTAAAGTATATCAAAGAGGCTAATAAGTATAATTATGAACATTTTTATAGGATTTTACAGATGAGCATATTTGCCCTACAGTCAGAGGCAGGCGGTTTTTTGGACGAAGGTTTAAAACGCTTCAATAAAGAGTTTGACGACTGGTGTGTTCAGTTTGACAACTATGAAGATGCCAATCTTATTAGACAAAATCTTGGTAAAAAAATAGTTGCGGAGATTGTAGAGATCACACCTTTGAGTTATCCAAAATATTTTTTTCATACTCTTAAAGGCGTTATCCATGCAACAAGACAGATCGATGATAAAATCATCTGCATTGTTGAACCGTATATGGGTTCAAACTTTCGTATCGCGGTGTGCGACTTAACTACAAAAAATGTAAGCATCTCAAAGACCAGCTATAAAAATGTCTTAAGTGTAGAGGGTACCTTTGCACATTTTGAACTGAAATAAAGTACAAACATTGAAGTCGGGCTTACACAAGAAGGAGATGGCATATATCTTGGGAAAAGAGCTGAGAGTGGAACTTGTGTAAATCCAGCAGCCGAACATCTGGCGTGGATGAAAACAAACTAATGCAATTGCAAAAGCTGGTTTGGATTTTCAAAAGTTAGTTTCTAAAAAATTATGTTAGCATTAGCTTTAAGTATAAGTCGTATAAAATGTATTGACGACTTTATGATTAACAAATCCAAGTAAAGGGGATAACATGTCAAAAGGTAAAGATGCGAAAAAAACAGTTAAGAAAACTGCAACAAAAACTTTGAAAGAAAAACGCAGCGATAAAAAAACTAAAAAAGCTCAAGACTGAAAGTTAAGGGTGCAACTCGTCTAAAAAAGGGCGAATTTCAAAAGAATTAGCCTCAGCTATATACATTTACTTTTTATTCAGATACACTTCTGGCAATAAAAGATGATTCGAACTTACATCTTTAGTCTGCTTTACATTGATGACCTAGTTAACAGTATAATCTGCCTAAAAGAAAACTTCATATTAGATTTTAGACCACCCCAGCAATGAGGTGTATTCAAACACAAAGGTATTACAATGGCATCATTAGTAAACGGAACAGTTAAATGGTTCAACAGCGAAAAAGGTTTCGGATTTATCGAACAAGAAAATGGCGGTAAGGATGTATTCGTACACTTTCGTCAAATTAACAGCTCAGGTCACGGTCGTGTATCACTAGACGAAGGTCAAAAAGTTACTTTCGAAATTGGTGAAGGCGAAAAAGGTCCTCAAGCAGAAAACGTTACAGGTCTGTAATGTTTCTGTGAGCGGATTTATCCGCTCACAATATTCTATATTTACTCTCACAACAACTTCATTTATCTTACTTTTACAAAACTACTTAAAACCATTGCAAAATGTACATATCGCATAAAAATAAATAGTACAAATCAAAAGATAAAAACGCCAGAAGGCGTTCTATTTTAGTTTTGAGAACCCGTCGCTAAGAGCAACAGAAACTTTTTTAGTTGCATTTTTAAGAATCGTACGGTTATCGCCTGCAACATCAGACTCAACTTTAAAACCTAAATATTTCGACTTATCTATCAAAAGCTCACTTTTTGCATTTGCTAAAACTTTATTGCCATTATTGATTGCAGAGAGTGAAATCAGCATAACCAAGTGCTCTGTTTCGCTCTTTTTAAATATATTTTTCTCAACAACCTCTTTTTCCTGAGAAAGATTAATCTTTGCATCTAGCAAATACTCACTTTTAGACTCTAAAGATTCTTTGCTCTTTTGTGATGCAGAAACCACAAAACAGTTAGTCTCATTTAACGCATCTACAAGAGAAGTTTTAATCTCATCCGATGCAATATTAAATGTTTGTGAACTATTTTCAATAGTAACATCATTTAGGTAAAGCTTTGCTATAGGAGATGAACACAAACCTAAATTGTCAATACGCAAAACACTCTTTTTATCTACACATCCTGAAAAAATCAGGAGCAAAAACACAACAGATAGGATTTTTTTCATTTAAACAGCCTTTTTTTTTAATGAAGAAGTATAACACAATAGATACTAATACTTAAAATTCAGCGATGGTTAATCTAGTTTATAAGATGATATGGCATAAAATTGAGGATATACGCAGATGAATATAATAAATATTTCAAAACAAAAAATATTTGATAACAAAAACCAAGTATATGCTTATGAACTTGTTTTTAGAGATACCCAAAATCTTGAAACTGTTTTATCGAGCAACATCAGGGGCACTGCACAACTAATCATTAGCTCTATAACAAGCCCTGAACTAGATAAGCTGCTCGGCAGTAAAACTTTAGCTTTTATAAATATAGATGAAGATGCACTGCTAAAGGGTATTTTAGATGTTCTAGACAAAGATAGATTTATATTAAATATATCGGAAAATATACAATTAACAGAAAATATTATCTCTAAAATCATACAGTACAAAAAGAGAGGATTTATATTATCGCTAGAACATTTTGATTCAAGTGCCAAAATGCTTGCTAAATTTAACATATTGTTTAACTATATTGACATAATAAAAATGGATGTAGTTTTATCTGAGCCTGAAAACCTTGAAAAAGTTATGGCTAAACTTAAAGGAGGAAGGGTTAAACTCCTAGCCCAAAACATAGAAACTAAAGAAGATTTAAAAAAATATATGGAGATGGGATTTGACTTTTTTCAGGGTTACTATCTGGACAAGCCCGATATTATGGAGATTGTCGGTTCAAAAGAGCCGGCTCAATTTATCATATTGCAGCTTATTAAAATCATAAAAGATAACAACAGCACCGAGCAACTAGAGTTTTTTATAAAAAAACAACCGGATTTATCTTACAAACTTATTCAATTTTTTAATAATTCTAAAAAATTCAGCGTAAAAGTTGAATCCTTAACTCAAGTCATCACTCTAATGGGCAGAGATAAGCTTTTAAGATGGCTGTTGGTATATCTCTACTCTGAAACCTCAAAGAATCCTGCTTCAAAGACAATACTGGCATTAGCTATAAAAAGAGGAGAGAGGATGGAAGCAGAAGCTGATGCCAGACGCAAGGACAAAGCTTATTTGGCAGGTATGTTTTCAATGCTGAGCTCTATTTTTGAAACAGATATTAGAGAGTTGATGAACCATATACAGATGGATAATGATATCACCTCTCTTGTTTTAGAAAAAAAAGGACCTTTCGCCCCTAGTCTAATAAGAGCCGAAAAGGCGGAAAAAGAGTATCTTAAACAGATGATGTTAGAAAATTTTGAAAAACTGCATACAAATGATTTGATATATACACTGGAGTACGGCGGAGTTGAGATAGATAGAAGTAAGCTTTAAACTTTATAAACCTAAGGAGTAGTTATGTGTAAAGATGCGGTTGTATTTGAAAATAAACCAAAAGGTGTTACATTGGATGCGTGGATTCCTTACTATATTTGTTCTTGCGGAAGAAGCGAAGGTGGAGTTTTTTGCGAT
This sequence comes from Sulfurimonas sp. RIFCSPLOWO2_12_36_12, assembly GCA_001829675.1. Classification (GTDB taxonomy): domain Bacteria; phylum Campylobacterota; class Campylobacteria; order Campylobacterales; family Sulfurimonadaceae; genus Sulfurimonas. Next base: position 10,867 of record MIBZ01000017.1, read on the forward strand.
GGAAGCCATGAAGGAACTAGCTGTTTGCCAAAAAAAGTTATTGTTGAAAAAACAAAACAGTACCATATTTGCATGTGTAAAACTAGCAAAAATTTCCCTTTTTGCGATGGAACCCACAGCATCTATACAGATGAGGATATTAAGAAAAATATTAAACCATAACTCTTTTTCTAATTTAAAGTTAGATATATTCTGGAATCAAACTCTTGATTTTCTCATATATTTTAATAAAGTCTGTGGAGTAAACTCTGTTTTGGGATATAGAAGTAATGAAGTTTGTATCTCTATCCCATCTTGGAACTATGTGCATATGAATATGTTCAGCTATCCCTGCCCCGCCCGCTTTTCCTAAGTTCATACCTATGTTTATGCCATGAGCGCCAAAACCCTCTTTTAAGAGCCTAACGCTTTTTTGAGCCAAAGCGCTCATGTGAAGCCAAGTATCACTCGATAAATCTTCAAGCTTATCGGTGTGCAGATGCGGGATTATCATAAAGTGCCCCGGAGTGTACGGATAGCGGTTCATTACCATAAAGCAGTGCTCATCTCTATGAAGTACATACAACTCATCGTCATCACTGTTTTGAGATGAACTTATATGACAAAACACGCAGCCGTCTATCTTCTTATTTGTTACATATTCATCTCGCCATGGTGCGTATAAAATATCTTTCATAATTATTTACTTTATATAAAATTGGGTGCATCATTTGCAAAAAGTATGATGTCGCCTGCTTTAGTTTCTTTTGCCAGAACATCTACTAATGATGATTTGTCTGCTAGCATAATCTTGTTTTTGACATTTAGATTTTTATCAAACAGTTCCGCATTTAACGCTCCTGTTACGATTGCGACATCAAATACACCGTTAATCGCATTGATTAGTTGAAGATTTAGCTCATCACTGCTCTCAACAAGCCCCGGAGTTACAATAACTTTTCTGCCTTCATGCAAAGAGCAGAGTCTAATGGCTTCAAGCATTCCCTCTATGTTCCCGTTATATCCATCATCTAAAATAATTTTTCCGCCGGCTTTTATCATTTGAAGTCTATGTTCGACAGGTGCCAACCTTTTCACCGCTTCTACTATCTCATCACTGCTCATATTGAATGTTTTTGCGATGTGAACAGCCACGGCAATGTTCATTGTTTGGAATGAACCCAACACATTTGTATGGAGATTAAGAGTTTCATTACCAATCTTTAACTCAAAATCAGTTCCATCAAGCCTTGCATCTACATTTTGTATCTCATCGCCAAAAAATGTAACCTTATCGTGCGGCTCATCCGTAACGGAAGTGTGAATAAAAGCGTGCTCAAGTCTTGGAGATTTCATAATTTCCAGTTTTGTAGCTATGATGTTTTCTAAGCTTTTAAAATACTCAACATGAGCAAGTCCGACTTTTCCAACTACGACTACTTGAGGCTCTAAGAAAGTTGTAATCTCAAAAATATCACCGCTCTCTCTAGCCCCTGCTTCACAAACATAAATCTCTGTATCACTCGGCAAAGACTCATTTACATCTCTAATAATTCCGCCGATAGTATTTACACTTCTGGGAGTTGCGTAAACTTTATACTTCTTTGACAAAATTTCCGCAACAAAATTTTTGATACTAGTTTTGCCGTAGCTTCCGGTAATCGCAACTATTTGCAGCCCTTGCATATTTTGAAGCTTCTTTTTTGCCTCTTTTTTAAATGAAAGAAATAGAAACTTCTCTATGCCCAAACTTCCGACATAAGCAAGTGCCAGAGGCATAAAAACGCCGTATGTCTCACATGCCGACTTAATGGTACAAAGAACATCTTGAAAGAAAACCAAGGAGATTAGAAGAATTAAAAATCTCTTTACTCTCCATGTTAAAACAAGTTTTTTGTCTAAGTTTTTATGCCAGATGAAGATAGCAGGCAGAACTCCAAGGAAGAAAAATATAACAAAGAGCTTACCGGCTGCATAGTAAGCAATAAAAGGGATAAGAAAGTAGATAATATGCCACTGTGGCTTGTGATGTTTTAAGATTACGCGTGATAATTTATAATCATACCACTGAAGATTTGTAATAAGGTACCAGCCTAAAACCGTTACAAAAAGCACATTTGTAATAAACGCCACAACAATTTCATAATTCTGCATTATTTATGCTCCAATGTCTTTAAAAATGTTTTCTCTATATTTTGGGATATATCTTTGGCATTATTCATAAAAAAGTAGTGGTCACCCTCGTATGTTAAGAGCGAGGAGTCTTTTATGAGTTTATTTATCTTTTTTGCACTGCTCAGAGGCGTTGCCGTGTCCTCTTTTCCCCAACACAAAAGAGCTTTTCCTTTGAAATTTGAAAACTCATCTGCAAAATTTTCATTTACTACATTTTTGAAAGTTTGGTACATCGGCTCACTCAATTTTTTTGCATCAGGAGCAACGAAAAACTCTCTAAATTTAGTCAATCCAAATATTTTTAAAAATTTAAAAAGTGCTATTTTTGCTCTGACTTTTATGGATTTTGGTACATAAATTCCAGCGCTTGAAACCAACACAAGTACGCTAGGCTCTAACAAAAGCGCTACTTTACCGCCAAAAGAGTGCCCCATAATTATATCTTTAGAGGCATTTAAATGAACCATAAGAAGTTCAACAACTCTTGCATAATCTTTTGTAGTAAGTGCCAGATTACATGTAGAATTTCCAAATCCCGGTAAATCTATATAGATATGGCGAAAACTGTCCATATAGGGCGAAAAAACCTTTTTCATCAAATTTTTGTTGCTGCCCCAACCGTGCAAAATAATTAAGTCGACTTGTGCCTCAGGGTTTAATATCTCATAACTTATATCCAATGTATGCTGGTTGAATTGGATTGACTTTATGGCCATTATTTACCTTTTGCTTTAGATATTGAGTGAATATACTCATAATTTACTTTCGCTTTTTTTACATGCGGGAGTGAGTTCATTAGTATCTCAATTGAGCCTTGAAAGTCTTCAAAAAGATAGTTTGCCATAGAGCCGGGAATCGGGTTTATCTCATTAAGATAGACTTCATTGTTTATGACGAAAAAATCACATCTAATAAGAGCCCCTTCAAAAAGATCTTTATAAGCTTTTTCAAAATTTGTTCTTAGTTTTGCCTCTAGCTCTTTGCTGATTTGTGCGTCTAAAACCTGCTCACTTCTTGAAAAATCCATATATTTTTTTTCAAAATCTAAAAACTCCTCTTTTTGCGGCTCTTCTACAATAGAAAAATAAAATTTTTCATTTGCTCTAAAACCCGCTAAGTTATACTCTTTTACACCCTCTAAAAATGGTTCAACAATAACACTGCTGTCAAATTCAAATGCGCTGTCCAGTGCATAATCAAGCTTACTCTCATCTTTAACCACACTAACTCCGATAGAGCTGCCAAGACGAGATGGTTTAACAATTATAGGATACGGTATTTTAATATTTGAGTGTTCTTTTAAATTTAACTCTTCGTGTTGAAGAGTTTTTATGCCTCTTGCATTGCATAACCACTTTGTATATCTCTTGTCATAAGAAAAAACGCTGGCATCTATTCTAGGACCAATATATTTAATAGAAAAAAAGTCTAAAAGTGCCGCGATAGAGCCATCTTCTCCGTCTGCACCATGAATAAGATTTAAAACAGTGCCGGTATGTTCAGTAGTGCCGAAAAGCCCTTTTTGAACAAAAGCACCGTGCGAAAGAGATAGTTTTGGCATCTTTTTATGAGCACCCTTTGAAAAGGTTATAGCTTTCATTTTTGATGCTTCAATAAGGTAAAAAGCGTGGTCTTGGTCACAAAAGACAAAAGTCAAATCAAACTGTGTAAGTTTTTGTTTTAGAGTAATGGCACTTACTATGCTAATCTCATGTTCAAAACTAGCTCCGCCGAATAAAATAGTTAATTTCAATATATATTTCCTTGATTAAATTGTTTTTAGAAGCTTAAGAGCCTCTTTGACTAATGTTGCCGTATCGTTACTGCTGCTGCACGAGCTTAAAGCTTTGGATATCTTATCTTTTTTAAAGCCTAATGATTCCAACGCTTCGCTAGCTTGACTGACGGCTAGATTTGTAGGTTCTGACGATGAGATAAGCTCAACATCAAACCCGCTAAGTTCAACTAAAATGCGTCCGGCACTTTTAGGACCAATCCCCGGAACTCTCTGAACACCGTTTATATCTTTGTTATTTATTACAACTCCAAACTGCGAAGGTGTATAAGTAGAGCAGATTGCCATTGCAACTTTTGGACCTACTCCATTGATTTTAATAAGCCTCTCAAAAAGCTTTTTCTCACTTATCTCTAAAAATCCATAAAGCAGCTGCGCATCTTCACGAATAATATGTGATGTAAAAAGCTTTACCTCATCACTGTTTAAAGCAGAAAAACTCTGCAAAGATATAAAAACTTCATAAACCACACCGCTAACATCAACATGCACAAATGCCGGCTCTTTATATATAACTTTTCCTCTTACGCCGACTATCACTCATGCACCGCCTGTATTTCAAATACTCCCTCATCCGTCTCTACAACGGCAAATATTTTATTTGGCGAGCCTTCAGGTGGTTTATAGCTAATCTCAATAGGCGGTTCAACAAGCTTGAAAATAAGCTCATTATGTCCAATCCATCTGTCTCTGTTTATAATTCTGGCATCAAAAATATTATCTTGAAAAGAGGCTGTTTTTGTTGTCAAAAGAGTGAGTTTGTCATTTTTCACTTGGTACTCATTTATAATTGTTTCCAAATGCTCTTGCGCTTTAGTAAATTGCTTGTACTTTGTTACAAATGCTCCCGGCATTTTTATACCGTTTTTCTTGTAGTACATCAATCTATCTTTGACCTCATTAAATGAAGCGGTATTATCTTTTACTAATTTTTTATACTTATCTATCTCTTTTTTTATTTCACCGACACTGACTCTAAGCTCGTCAATCTCACTCTTATTTTCACTAAACCCATCTTGTTTATCTTTTTGCATCAAGGGGTCAATTGTAAAAATATTTTCACCTCCTTGAAGTTTTTGAATCTCAATAAGTCTTGCGGCCGTCGCCTTAACATGGGACATACATATCCCTATCTCTATATCTTTGGCTCTTATAATTCCACCGATTGCTTGAACAATTTCAACTTTTTTTCCATCTACCGTCCCCTGTTCAAGTCGCGCAATTTTAATGTTATCGCCGATAGCAACGCCTTTATGCACATTTATAGTTAAATCATTTGCATTTACTAGAGAAGTTTTATGGGTTTGTCCCTCAATTGCAGCTCTTTTAGCATGTATTTTGGCATTTGGTCCGACATTGCCTTTTATATCAATTTCACTAACCTCAACTTCCATACCGGCACCGATGGCATCTTTTTGCGAATCGTTCTCTTTTATGCTTAGAGATACATCTGAATTAAGTCCTGTAGATATAGAGCCTGTTGTCTTAAAACTAATCTCTCCTACATCCATATCTGACTTTATCTGGTACGCTTTTCCATCTAAACTTACATAACCGCTGACTTTTGCACGGTATAAAATATTGTCCTTATTGTCAATAACTTCAATTGTGTCATTAACAGTAAAATCAGGTGCATATTTTATCTCTGGCTCAGAAGGTTCCAAAAATTCACCGCGACAATTTCTTCCAGGCTTGCCTTTTCTTGGTTTTATATACTCTATTAAAAGGTCACCCTCTAAAACACTGTGTATAAAACCTCTTTTAGCGTAGTCAACCCGTTCATTTTCACTTTTTTCATTTACCATATGTTCTTTGTCATAGTGCAAAATAAGCTCATCGTTTACAGTAGGAGTAGGCTCATAAGCATCTGAAATAAGAATTGTCTGGTTTTTATCGTAGCTTACTTTTCCGTCAACCTTTGCCAAAGCAGAAATTTTAGAGACTACATCAGGAATCATCTCATCAAAAATGTCTACAAGGATGCCGGCACGGATTTTACTTTTTTTTATGTAGTTAGAAAAATCATCTTCAAATTTTGGATTTGCAACAACTTGCGAGCCTGCTTTTATGCTTAAATATACTTTACACTTTGTAGCATTGGCTCCGACGGCTGCATGAAAATTTCTAAATACATCATTCTCATCTTTTGAATATATCTCAATTTCATATATCTGCTTTATTTGAAAATTTGGATTTAGTATCGCGGTGGCATCGTCTAACTCACGCAACTCGCTCTTGCTTATCTCTTCCCAGTCAGATTCAATCTTATCTTTGTTAACTCTTGTATATGTTTGTACTTCTAAAATATCAAAATCTAAACTGCTTATATTTACATCATTTTTTTTTGCTACATCTATCAACTCTTTAGCAACATTTTGAGTTTTTACAACAGTAGGACGAATTTTTTTTAATACTTGTTCTGCTTTAGCACTTGAACTAAATAATCCCATATTTTTTCTATCCAAATTTAAATTTTTAAAAATTAAACTCTACATTTTAATCAAATATTTGTTAAACTTTCGTAAAAGTTATACTATTCCTCCAAAAGAAGCCCATGTTTAAAGCAATTTTCACCAATAGTTTTGGAATTTTAGTCTCAAGAATTTTAGGATTCTTAAGAGACATGTTAACAGCGTCGGCTCTTGGTGCAAATATATATAGTGACATCTTTTTTATCGCCTTTAAACTCCCTAACCTTTTCCGCCGTATCTTTGCAGAAGGTGCTTTTACACAGGTTTTTATTCCTGCCTTTGCACACTCTAAGCATAAGTCGGTTTTTTCCGCAAATATATTTATGCTTTTTTTCTCAATAATTCTTATAATGACCCTGCTTGTAAATATTCTTCCGGACTTTGCCACACAGGCGATAGCCGTAGGTTTTGACGAGAAAACTATTGCCATGGCAGAGCCATATGTAGCCATAAATTTCTGGTATCTGCCTCTTATATTTGCAGTTACCTTTCTTAGCACAATGCTTCAATACAAACGCCATTTTGCAACCACTGCATTTTCAACTGCACTGCTAAATATATCGCTTATTTTGGCTCTCTACCTCTCAGAAGACAAAAGTCAAAATGAGATAGTTTACTACCTTAGTTTTGGTGTTGTAATAGGCGGCGTACTGCAACTGATTGTGCATATGATTGCCATATATCAAATGGGTCTGTATAAACTTACATGCGGCGGCTTTAGATATCTGAAATTAAAGTCGATACTGATTAAAAATGAGACCAAAAAATTTAAAAAACAGTTTTTTCCTGCAATGTGGGGAAATTCTACAGCTCAAGTAAGCGCTTTTTTAGATACTTTTTTAGCCTCTTTTTTGGCGACAGGCTCTATTAGCTACCTCTACTATGCTAATCGTATATTTCAGCTCCCTCTTGCCATTTTTGCGATTGCTACATCCATAGCTCTTTTTCCTAGCATTGCTAGATATATTAAAAATAACGACGAGGCAAAAGCAAGACTTTTTATGGAGAAAGCTTTTTGGTTTTTAGCTTTTTTACTCTCTGCGAGTACGATTGGCGGATATATACTCTCACATGAAATCATCTGGCTTCTTTTTGAGAGAGGCTCTTTTAGTGCCAAAGACACTCTTGAGAGCACATCGGTTCTTCAAATGTATATGATTGGACTTTTGCCGTTTGGACTTCAAAAACTCTTTTTGCTATGGCTATACGCAAATGAACAGCAACTGCGTGCCGCAAATATAGCAACTTTTTCTCTTACTTTTTATGTACTCTCGGCTCTTGCACTTATCTCTCCGATGGGTGCTAGCGGTTTGGCACTTGCTGGTACAATTAGCGGATTTGTTGGATTTACTCTTACCGTAAAAGCGTTTGGGGTAAAAAACTTTTTTGATATACTTCTCTGTAAAAAAGCCCTCTATCTTCTAGGCGGCTCTATTTTGCTTACAATTTTACTTCTTATTTTTAAGGATTTTATGCAAACCTATATGTAGAAATATCAATTTATCACGAACAATATCCAATAATTTCTTCTTAATCTCCATAATTCACACCTTTTGCTTAAGGGACATTATGTCCTTTTAATGGGTTATTTAAAAAATAACTCAACACTTTGTCCATATAACGATAAATTTCGTGTTATAAGAACACTTTATATTTAAGGATAATAGATTAAAAAATACAAAAATATTAAAAATATGACATTTTGTCATTAAATTAACCTATTTTCACTTTTAATGTGATATTATGTGTGTTCAATTAATTATAACATTAAGTCTAAGTTCACTATAATGGGAATGAATAAATAGTTAGACACCATTTCACCATATTATTATTTTAAAGGATATTTATCATGTCACGAATTGTTTCTCCACCAATTTCAGAGTTTGGCAATTTGAGACAAAAATTAGAGCCAGGTGAACTGCAAGTATTTAATTTATTTAATATGTTTCTTCCTATTGATTGGGAAATATATATACAACCACATTTAAATGGATTACGCCCAGATTTTGTTTTACTTCATCCAAGAGTAGGAATTGCTGTCTTTGAAATAAAAGACTGGAAATTAAATAAAATGACCTATACAGTTGAAGCAAGAAATGGAAGACCTCCAATACTATTAGCTACAAAAGATGGTGTACAGTTCTCTATGCAAAAAAACAATCCAATAGAAAAAATAAATATATATAAAAAAGAAATACATGAACTATATTGTCCTAGACTAGAACAAAAAGCTGGATTTGCTGTAATAACAGCAGGAGTAATATTTCCTTATGCTAAAGAAAATGAACTTAAGCAGTTATTTGAAAAAAGTCTTTCTTATCGAAAAATGGATAACTATCCTGAATACTATCCATTAACTGGAGTAGAATCATTACAAGCTAACAATTTAAATAGTATTTTCCCTGCTAGTAAAAGACAATATTCAAAGTATATGAATGAAACATTAGCAAATGATTTAAGAAGTTGGCTTGTTGAACCAAATTTTTCTTCTTCACAGCGAGAATCTATAACATTAGATACTGAACAACAGACTTATGTTAGGTCAAGAACAAAATCTGGTTACCGTAGAATAAAAGGAGCTGCTGGATCAGGTAAATCACTTGTTTTAGCGGCTAGAGCAGCTGAACTTTTAGGACAAGGCAAGCAAGTGCTTGTTGTTACATTTAATATAACTTTATTGCATTATTTAATGGATATAGCTGTTCGTTGGCCTCAGTCTTCAGGCCAGACTAGAAAAGATATAACTTGGTTGAATTTTCATTCTTGGTGTAAAAGAGTTTGCCAAGAAAATGATAATATTGGTGAATACGATAATTTAGATTGGTCAAATAGCTTAGGTGAAGTCTTAAGTTATACATTACCAAACCTAGTTTTTTCGATACTTCAGAACACTGAATGTAACACACAACAGTATGACGCTGTATTGGTAGATGAAGGACAAGACTTTTTACCAAACTGGTGGAATTGTTTAAGACAGGTGTGTAAAGAAGATGGTGAAATGCTATTAGTTGCAGATGCTACACAAGATATATATGATACGGCACAATCTTGGACTGATGAGGCAATGTCAGGTGCTGGATTTACCGGTCCTTGGGCAGAGTTAAAGATTAGTCATAGACTGCCCCCTAGCTTATTAACACATGTAAGCAAGTTTGCAGATAATTTTCTTCCTAAAGGAAAAATTGATTTGCCTATATCTGCACAAGGTGAACTAGACTTATATCCTTGTACCTTAAAGTGGGTGCAAACTAATATAAATGATTCTACTAATGTAATAACAAGTGAACTTTTAGCACTAGCAAGCAATCCGAAAACTATCATTGCTATCCCTGATATTACTTTTTTATGTGATAGCACAAAGAAAGGCTTAGAAGTGATTACTAAGCTTGAGCTAAAAGGTATTAAATCTGTACATACTTATGACACTAATCTTCAAGAATCTCGTAGAAAAAAGATGGGATTTTATATGGGAGATGCTCGTATTAAAGCTACAACATTACATAGTTTTAAAGGATGGGAATCAAAAGCTATAGTCATTTATATTGGTAGTGCCGTTGATAAAAAATCACTGGCATTAATATATGCAGGTTTAACTAGATTAAAAAAGGATTCTGAAGGTAGTTATTTAACTGTTGTATCATGTGCAGATGAACTGGCTGAATATGGAAAAAGTTGGCAACTAAATAGTCAAAAACTTGTTAGTGCTTAATTTACAAGAGTCTAACAAAAACGAGGAGCTAATAGTTTACCGCAAGCGGAAAACTATCGCTCACGACAACCGTTATGTAATAAAAGGATAATAAATATGAAGATACCAAAAACTATAATATTGTTAGCTCTATTTTTAATAGCTCAAGCTCAAGCAGGTTTGATTTATGCAGAAAGCTACAGTTGTACAGCAGTAAAAGAAAAAGGAATATTCGGCGATAACTTTTTATATGATCAAGAAGCAGTTATAGTGAAATTAGCAGGAAAAAATACATATATGACAAAAGACAACCTTATAGTAAATGACATAGAATACAATAGAGAAGGGCAAGAGACTTTTGGAAATAAAAATACAAGAGTTAAAGCATCATGGAATATGATGGAAGAGGAAGGAATGCTTATATTTAAAAAAGGATTTTTGGTAGATAGTACGACAATATATAGTTGTATAATTTGGAAAACAATAGAAAAGTAGCAAGTTCAATTGTATAACTAGAATATATTTTTAAAGTATAAAAGGAACTAATAGTGGACACAGCAGTAAAAATAGTTAATAAATACGGTTCTCAATACTTTGATATGACAGATGTCATTATAAAATATCATATTAAATTACACCCCTGTAAATTACACCCCTGTGAGTGAATCTCCACTTTTGAGATTTAAAAGACATAACAAATCGTAGCACCAAAAGTATATTCCCTAAAAAAAGGTGGTTTAATAAAGTTTTGTGGCGAATATGAAAGTAACGCCAAGGGAGGAGTTGTACATTGGACACATCATGATTCAAAAAAGCGTCATGTTGGTGGTTGGCTAGAATATAATGGTCATAAATATGAGTAGTAAATAGCCCAAGCAAGATAATTCACTATGCGAGCAAATAATTTTTTGACTAATGTGCTATAATTATGCACATACTTTATACACATAGGAGATACATATGACAGCATTATATAATCCTAATGCAAAGAAAAAAGCAACCAATCTCAGTATAAATTCAGATCTGCTTAAGAAAGCTAAAGAGCTTCACATAAACATCTCTAACTCTCTAGAAAAGACGCTTATTGAACTTATAAAAGAGAAAGAGATGAAAAACTGGGAGTCTCAAAACAAAACTTCAATCAATAGCTATAACGAAAGAGTTTCCAAACATGGTACTTTCAGCGATGAGATAAGAAGTTTTTAATGGCTCAATTTGATGTGTATGAAAACTTAAACGCTAGAACAAAAGAAGATATACCATATTTGCTGGATATTCAAAACGATATACTAAAAAACTTATCAACCAGAGTGGTTGTGCCTTTAGTTTTAAACATGAAACCGGCAAACATACTGAACCCTCTTTTTGAGATAAGTGGTTTAACGGTTACTATGTCAACAGCAGAATTAGCGGGTATATCCACAGATAATTTAGGTTCAGTTATTTGCTCTGTAAAAGATAAAAGAGATGAAATTATCTCAGCAATTGACTTTATGACAACCGGTTTTTAAAAGGGAAATAATTAAATGACAATTTACGATTCTGCACAAAAAACAAAAAGAGAGTTTATTTCTCAAGAGAGCGGCAAAGCAAGCCTCTATGTATGCGGTCCCACCGTTTATGATGATGCGCATTTGGGTCATGCAAAAAGCGCTCTGGTTTTTGACTTGCTTGTAAGAGTTTTAAAGGCAAACGGCTACGAGGTAACTTATGCCAGAAATATTACCGATATTGACGATAAAATCATTAAAAAAGCAAAAGAGCTTGGCAAAGAGATAAAAGAGATAACTGATTTTTATACCTCTGCTTATGATTCGGAGATGAGCAAGCTTGGTGTTTTGCGTCCAAATATTGAGCCAAAAGCAACTGAATCTATTGAAGCGATGTTTGAACTTATACAAAAACTTCTTGATAACAATCACGCTTATAAAACTGCTGATGGCGATGTTTACTTTGACACTTCAAGCGACAGCGACTATCTAAAACTATCTCACAGAGTTCAAGATGAGAGCGAAAAACTCCAACGCGTTGAAAGCTCCTCGCAGAAGAAAAACAGTGCCGACTTTGCTCTATGGAAAAGTGTGCATGACGGCACCGTCTCTTTTGACTCTCCTTTTGGCAAAGGTCGCCCCGGATGGCACTTGGAGTGTTCTGCTATGGTTGAAAAACACTTAGCTAAACCAGATACAAAATTTGCGGTAGATATCCACGGAGGCGGAGCCGATCTGCTCTTTCCCCACCACGAAAACGAAGCCGCACAGACTAGATGCGGGACTAAACACACACTGGCCGCGTACTGGATGCACAACGGTTTTGTCAATATCGACGGCGAGAAGATGAGTAAAAGTTTAGGAAACAGCTTTTTTTTAAAAGATGCTCTTAAAATTTATGACGGAGAGGTTCTGCGCTTCTACCTTCTTGGCACTCATTACAGAAGCAACTTCAACTTTAACGAAGAGGATTTGGTAACATCTAAAAAACGCTTAGATAAGATATACAGACTTAAAAAACGCCTCTTTGGTCTCACAAATGAAAATGTAAAAACTCCTTTTAAAGATGAGCTTTTAAAGGCTTTGAGTGATGATTTAAATATTTCTGCCTCTTTAGCACTGATTGATGAGATGATTTCTCATGCTAACGAAACGCTTGACACCGCAGGAAAACACAAAGAGCTTAAACGCGATACGCTCTCAAATCTGGCATATATAGAAGAAGTTTTAGGCTTTTGTATTAAAAACCCTTTTGAGTACTTTCAGTTTGGCGTAAATGAAGAGACAAAAGAAAAGATTGACATGTTAATCCAAAAAAGAGATGAGGCAAAAAAAGCAAAAGATTTTGAAGCATCTGACAAGATTCGTGATGAAATTTTAGCTTTTGGCGTTAGCTTGATGGATACGGCACAGGGAACTTTCTGGGAAAAGGTGTAGATGAGAGTTGTTGATATACAAACACATCTGCTAGAAAATTCAAAAGATTTAACAGATGAGTTTAAGAGGCTTTTTCACGGTCGCGGCGGACTTTATGAAGGGTGGAAACATCTCACGATTGATTCGATTGACACTATTCTAAGCATAGCTTTCTACTCCGAGATGGATAGCGATTTAGAAGCCGAATTTATTGACATGTTAAAAAACTTTATTTCCTCAACAAGACATAAAACTTTAGTTGTTCAAAGAAGATACATAAAAGGAAGTCCGAGCGAAATTTTAGTCGGAGAGCTTGAAGAGAATCTTTTTGTTGTCGAAGAGGGCATGAAGTTTAAACTAAATCTTCTCTCAAACCAAAACAGCCTCTATTTTCCGGATATGAGAAACGGCAGAGCCTTTGTTAGAGAAAACTCAAAAGATAAAAATGTGCTAAACCTCTTCTCTTATACATCTTCTTTTAGTGTCGCTGCAAAACTTGGCGGTGCAAAAAGTGTCTCAAACATAGATATGAGCAAAGGTGCGCTTAGTGTAGGGCGAGCAAATCATCATCTAAATTTGATTGATACTAAAGGTGTAAGCTTTTTGCCCTACAATATACTAAAATCATTCTCTCGCATAAAGAAAAAAGCTCCTTATGATTTGATAATAATAGACCCACCAACCTCTCAAAAAGGGAGTTTTGAAGCTATAAGAGATTATGAAAAAATCATAAAAAAACTGCCAGAAATTGCATCTGAGAATTGCACGGTTTTAGCATCTCTAAACTCACCTGATTTGGATTCTGGTTTCATAATCAGCCTAATGGAGAAGTTTGCTCCAGATTTTAGGTTTATTAGGCGGCTTGAAAATTTAAAAGAGTTTGCAAGCGCCGATGAAGAGAGAAGTCTTAAAAATCTGGTTTTCATGATGTTAAACACTCAAACGAACGCGTCCGTTTGAGTGGCAGGGACTAAAGTCCCTACAACCCCCTAAAGCTACAAAACGAAGTTTCTTTAGAAAAAACATGGTTTTTCGAGAATCATAAGGTAAATATTTAGGAACAATAATCAGCTAATAACGCTGTTTTTACACTAAGATATTTATCATCTCCTTTTAACTTTTTAATTATTTGAAGCGCAAAACAGATAGCCGTTGCCGGACCGCGTGATGTCATAACATTGCCGTCTTCTACCACCATATTTTCATCACTAAACCCATCTTTTCCTATCTGCTCCTCGATACTCGGATAGCATGTATAGTTGTGTTTAAGCACTCCTGCTTTATGCAGAGCAAGGGGCGCGGCGCAGATTGCCCCTATGTTTTTTCCTTTTTTATCCATCTCTTTTAAAATATGCTGTACATTTGCATCATCGCAAAGCGCCAGAGTCCCGCCCCATCCGCCGGGAAGCACTATCATATCAAGGGTATCGATATTTACATCTCTTATCTGCATATCGCACAAGATAGTAATTTTATGTGCCCCTTTTACAGCCATTTTTTCATCCAAAGAGGCAATCAAAACTTCTATTTCCGCTCTTCTTAGAACATCTATAATATTAATAGCTTCTATCTCTTCAAATCCGTTTGCCAGCGGCACTAAAACTCTGCTCATTTATATCTCCAAAATATATTTTAATCTCTTTAATTCTATACTTTTAATGTTATAATTCGCTTAAAATGTTAAGGCTGTCTTTTTGAGTGAAATTTTTAAACTATTTAGAGTCAATCAATATATAAAAAATCTGTTTATATTTATGCCTCTTCTTTTCTCGTTCTCCTACTCAAATGCAGAAAATAACTTAAATACCATAATAGCATTTATACTTTTTTCCATTATCGCAAGCAGTATCTACATCTTTAACGACCTTATGGACATAAAAGAAGATAGAGCGCACCCAGTAAAAAAATATCGTCCGCTAGCTAGTGGCAAAGTATCGCCAAATAGCGCAAAGATGCTTGTTTTGCTGCTTTCGCTCTCTTCGCTTGGCGTTGCAATGGCATTTAACGCGGAGCTTTTTCTTGTTTTATTCTCATATTTTATTTTAAATATTTTCTACTCTATAAAGCTAAAACATATCGCCATTTTAGACATATTTATCATAGCAACAGGCTTTGTTCTGCGCCTTTTTGCCGGTTCCGTAGTTACAGGCATCTCCCT
The DNA here is from genome assembly GCA_001829675.1 of Sulfurimonas sp. RIFCSPLOWO2_12_36_12. Taxonomy (GTDB): domain Bacteria; phylum Campylobacterota; class Campylobacteria; order Campylobacterales; family Sulfurimonadaceae; genus Sulfurimonas. The sequence continues at coordinate 26,039 of MIBZ01000017.1, forward strand.
CTCAATGTGGATAATTCTTATGACTTTCCTCTTAGCAATTTTCTTAGCTTTGGCAAAGAGAAGAGATGATGTTCTTCTCTCACAAGAAGGTCAAGAGACACGAAAAAATATAGACGGCTACAACCTTGAGTTTGTAAATGCTGCAATGGTTTTAATGGCCGGGGTTGTCATAGTCAGCTACATCCAGTACACTATCTCGCCAGAGGTTCTCAGCAGACTAAACACGCACTATCTCTACCTTACATCTTTTTTTGTAATTCTTGGGGTTTTAAGATATATGCAGATTACTTTTGTCGAGCAGGACAGCGGAAGCCCCACGAAAGTAATTATCAGAGATAGATTTTTGAAACTTACAATCGCTTTTTGGCTGCTAAGCTTTATCGGAATTGCAAAACTTATATGATTGCTCTTTGGTACGCGCTCTTCGCGCTCTTCTCCACAGCTGTAAATATTGCATTTCAGTACATTAGTTTTTTAGTTTATGAGGGCTTTTTATCGCTATATGTCGCTATGTTTATAGGAACTGTTGCAGGTTTAGTGTTAAAATATATTTTGGACAAAAAATATATCTTCTTCCATAAGCCAAAGAGCAAAAAAGATGATGGCAAAAAGTTTTTTCTCTACTCGCTTATGGGCGTTTTTACAACACTTATATTTTGGGGTTTTGAGATTGGGTTTGATGCTATGTTTGAGAGCCAAAATGCCAAATACATAGGTGCCGTAGTCGGTCTTAGTATAGGTTATGTCGTGAAGTACTTTTTAGATAAAAAATTTGTGTTTAAGGATTAGTCGTGGGCTTAATTAGTTGGGGAATGTACCCGATAATAAAAAATAAAAAAATTTCTCTCAGAGATACAAAAACTCTGCATACTTACATAAACAGTACCGATGAGTTTATCCCTTATGGAAACGGCAGAAGCTACGGTGACAGCGCTCTAAATGAAAACATACTATACTGCAAAACTTACAACAATTTTTTAGATTTTGATGTACAAAACGGCATACTTACTTGCCAAGCAGGGGTGCTTCTTAGCGAGATACTCGACTCTGTAATTAAACGCGGATGGTTTTTAAAAGTAACCCCCGGAACAAAGCTTATAACGCTAGGCGGAGCAATAGCAAGCGATGTTCACGGAAAGAACCATCACACACAGGGCTGTTTTAGCGAGTGCGTGGAGGAGTTTACCATTATGCTTGCAAGCGGGGAGATAAAGAGCTGCAAAAAGGGCGATGAACTTTTTCATGCAACCTGCGGAGGAATGGGACTTACCGGAGTTATACTGACTGCAAAAATATCTCTAAAAAAAATAAACTCCGCTTTCATAAACCAGACAACCATAAAAACTAAAAATCTTGCAGAGACTTTTGAAGCCTTTGAAAATTACAAAGATATACAATACTCTGTCGCATGGATAGACTGTTTGGCAAAAAATGAAGAGATAGGAAAATGCCTCTTGATGGTGGGCGATTTTGCAGATGACGGCAACTTGGAGTACAAAAGCAAAAAGAGGTTAAGCATACCGTTTAATTTCCCCTCATTTGCACTAAACAGCCTGAGTGTAAAAGCCTTTAACTGGCTCTACTATGCAAAAGCAAAAGATGGCGTATCTAAGCAAAGAGTTAGCATAGACACATTTTTCTATCCGCTTGATGCAATAGAAAACTGGAACAGAATTTATGGCAAAAATGGCTTTACACAGTATCAATTTATTCTGCCAAAAGAGCAGAGTTTTGAGGGATTAAAAGAGATACTTACTAAGATTTCGGACTCTGGCAAAGGCTCGTTTTTAGCAGTTTTAAAACTATACTCCAAAGAGAACGAAAACTATCTCTCTTTTCCGCTTGAGGGCTACTCTCTGGCACTTGATTTTAAGATAGAGGTAGGTTTGTTTGAGCTTCTTAACGCTCTTGATGAAGTAGTTGTCAAATATGGCGGAAGAATATACTTGACAAAAGATGTGCGCGTCAGCAAAGAAACTTTTGAGAAGGGTTATCCTAAAATAGAGCAATTTAGAGATTTTAGAAGCAAAAATTATATGGATAAAAAACTAAATTCACTGCAATCAAAAAGGGTAAAAATATGAGCTACATTCTTATAATCGGCGCTAAAAGCGATATTGCGAAAGAGGTGGCAAGGGTATATGCAAAAAACGGCTACAACCTCTATTTGGCAGCCAGAGACAGCTTGTCTTTGGAAGATTTAAAGCACGACATAGAGATAAGAAGCGGAGTAAATGTAGAACTGAAAGAGTTTGATATTACTTCATATGATACTCACGAGGAGTTCTATCGCTCACTTAAAAAGAGACCTATCGGCGTTATCGTTATCTCAGGCTACATGGTCGAGCAAAAAACAGCACAAAAAGAGTGGATTGAGACTCTAAATACCGTTAATGTAAACTACACGGGGGCTCTTAGCATCTTAAACATAGTGGCAAACGACTTTGAGAAAGAGCAACGCGGTTTTATAGTAGGTGTAAGTTCCGTTGCAGGAGACAGAGGAAGAAAAGCAAACTATATCTACGGTAGTGCGAAGGCTGGATTTTCTGCATACCTAAGCGGACTTAGAAACAGACTTTATGAGAGCGGCGTAACTGTTTTAACGGTAAAACCAGGTTTTGTCGAAACTAAAATGACTGAAAATCTCGACCTTCCCCAAAAACTGACTGCACAACCGCAAGAGGTTGCCGAGGATATATTTAACGCTCAGCAAAAAGGGAGAAATGTGCTCTACACAAAACCTATTTGGATGATTATTATGCTTATCATCAAGCATATACCAGAATTCATGTTTAAAAAAATGAGCATATGATAAACTATTATAAAAAAGAGCTCCAAATACTCTTTACAATTTTCATCTTCAAGATTGCAATTTTACTGCTTTTGCCGCTAACAGGAGACGAGGCATACTTCATAAAATGGGCAGATAACTTAAGCATGGGCTACTACGATCATCCTCCGATGGTTGGCTGGGTTATCCATGCTATTAGTTTCATCGGCGATTCTCACATTGTTTTTAGGCTTTTCGCCGTCGTTACGACTTTTGTAGCCGCTTTTGTAATATATAAAATCGCCCTGCTCTATGAGACAGAAAAACGAAGAGCCTTTTTTACAGCGCTTATCTTTTTAGCTTCTCCCGTTGATTTGCTGCTCATTCTTATGACAAATGATGTTGCCCTGCTCTTTTTCAGCTCGCTTGGAACTCTGTTTTTTCTCTATTCGCTGGAGAAAAAAGAGTGGTTAAGATACTCTCTGCTTGCCGGCATCTTTCTTGGCTCTGCCTTTTTAAGCAAATATTTTGCCGTTTTCCTAATGCTTTCTCTTCTTGTTTTTTCAATCTATATCTACGGAAAAAAAAGTGCAAAAAACATAGCAGTAGCAACTATTGTTATCTCCTTTTTTATCGCTCAAAACCTCTACTTTAACTACAACAGCTGTTGGAACAACATCCTGTTTAACTTCTTTGCAAGAACCGAGCATAACAGCTACAACATCGGCACAATCTTAGGCTATTTTGGGCTTATTTTATACATTTTTACACCATGGGGAGTCTACTTTTTATTTAAATCAAAGTTTGAAAAAAATAAACTTCTTAAACTTTTAGTCTCAATTCTCGGTGTTGCATTTTTCATCTTTTTAGTTGTGTCGCTAAAAAATAAAATAGGACTTCACTGGTTCTTGATTTTTACTCCGTATATCTTTTTGCTCTTTAGCTTTTTAGAGAGTGAAAAACTTGAAAAACTCTTTAGATACCACGCCATCTTTACATCTGTTCATATTGCAATTATTGTGACTCTCCTGCTTCTTCCAACATCGCTTTTAAAAGAGCATAAAAATTACTCGGATGTTGTTATGTACACACAGCCCGAGGCACTTTGCGCAGAGCTTGATAAATTTGGCGATGAGAGAATTTTTACAATGGGCTACTCAACCGCTTCACTGCTCTCACACTACTGTAAAAAAGATGTTATAACTCTTTTTAACAACTCTAAATATGGTCGTTTTGATGACAAACTTCTTGATGTGAGAGAACTCTCAGATAGTAATATTACTCTATTTAATAAGAGCAAAATCAACGAAAAAATATTAAGCGAGGTTTGCGGCTCTTACACATTAAACACGCTTGAAATAAATGGCGCAAACTTTTATACCGCAACATGCAAAGAGTTCAACTATGAAAACTACAAAACGCTCTATCTCGACATTCAAAATGAGAAGTTTTACAACATTCCCTCTTGGCTCCCCGTCGGAGAGTGTTACTTTAAAGAGAGGTATTATAGATGAATCTCGCACTTTTTGATTTTGACGGCACGCTTACGACAAAAGACTCTTTAGATGAGTTTTTAAAAGAGAGTGGAGGCAAAAAAAAGTACATGCTAAATATGTTTAAATTTTTGCCGTACTTTGCACTTTGGCAGCTAAGAGTTATGCCTAACGGCGTGGCAAAGGAGCATCTTTTTAGAATATTTTTTAAAGGGATGGATGAGAATATTTTTAAAGAAAAGGCTAGAGATTTTTCTCTTAATAAACTTGATTTGATTATAAACCAAGAGAGAGTTAAACTGCTAAAAAAACATCAAGAAAACGGCGACAGAGTCGTCATTGTCTCAGCTTCAATGAAGTGCTGGCTGCAGCCTTGGTGTGACAAAAACAGCATTGAACTGCTCTCAACGCAGCTAGAGTTTAAAAATGGAGCTTTTAGCGGTAAATTTCTAACTCCAAACTGCCATGGCAAAGAGAAAGAAAACCGTATAAAAGAGCACTTAAACATAAAAGATTACGAAACAATTTACGCCTATGGAGACAGCTCCGGAGACAAAGAGATGCTCTTGCTTGCACACAAAAGAGTGCGTTATTGAACAAGAAAAATCAAAGGAGTATCTCTGTATCATTCTACCGATAGAGGAGAGGAACAAACTATGAACAACACAAACAACTACGCTATACAAGAAGATGAGATAGATTTAAGAGAGCTTTTTAAAACTCTTGTAAAAAATAAAATAAAAATTGTTTTAATAACTTTGGCGGTTACTTTTAGTGCTCTTATTTATGCTTTTGTTGCCCCGAAAGTTTATGAAGCGAAAGCAGTTTTAAAAATCGGCGAATATAAATTTACAAATACAAATACAAATACAAATACAAATACGAATACAAATACGAATGAGAAAATAGTTATAGCTAATGCCGCTGAACTTTCAAAAGAGCTAGAAATTTTATTTATAGATATTTTGAAAAATGAAAAAGACAGAGAAGCAAATATTTTAACAATTGATTTACTAAAAAAACAGACAAATTTCTTAGAGATAATAGCAAACGGCTCTTCAAATGAAGCGGCAATAGCTGAGTTACAAAAAGTTATTAATTATACACAGGAAATTCACAAAAAAATTCTAGATGATGTAAAGAATTCGCGTGAGTTTAAGGCAAAACAGGTTGATGGCAAACTAGATCTCTTGAAAAATCAAACCATTCCCGCACTTAAAGAGAAGATAGACAGATATAAAAAAGATATAAAAATTTATGAAACCAATTTTTTAGATGTACAGAGCAATCTTAAAAAAATTAAGGATTCAAATCCTACTTTGGCAGCCATTCAAATAAATGAACAGAGATATTTAGCTGACATGCTAATAAAACTTAAAGACTCTTTGGAGGCGTTTGAAGCAGAAAAAAATGATATAGAAGTAGTTCAAATTAAAGTGTTGGAAGAGGAACTTAATTCTGTAAAAGTTTTAATGGAGCCGTACAACTACAAAAACACAGAAATTGTGGGCGAAATTATGACAAATGACTACCCGATAAAACCAAAAAAGAGCTTGATAGTTGTCGTTGCTTTTGTAACGGGGCTGATTTTCTCAATATTTCTGGTGTTTTTTCTTGAGTTTATAAGAGATGAAAAAAAGCATTCACAACAATAAGCACCGACATAAACTCCTCTTTACTTTTTTTTAGTATAATCACTAAATTTTTATAAAAGGTAAAGAGGCAACCTCATGATAGATTATCAAAGTATAAAACCTTGGCTGTTTAAGCTTGAACCGGAAAACGCTCATCATCTTGTGGAGTCGGTACTTAGATTGCCAAATATCTGCCAGATACCTTTTAACCCATTTTTAGAGTCTCACTTTATTACAAACAACATACTATCACAAGAGCTTTTCGGTCGTAAATTTCTAAACCCGGTCGGGCTTGGTGCGGGATTTGACAAAAATGCAACAATGATTCGCGGTATGCAGATTTTAGGATTTGGTTTTACTGAAATTGGAACCGTTACTCCAAAACCCCAAACCGGAAATCCTAAACCTAGAATGTTTCGACATGTAGATGAGGAGAGCATCCAAAACGCTATGGGATTTAACAACGACGGTCTTTTAAAGGTGCAAAAAAGATTAAAGAGCAGATATCCATTTACAACCCCGATAGGCATAAATATCGGCAAGAACAAACTAACTTCAGATGCTAGCGCAATAGATGATTATATTACTCTTATTAAAGCACTCCACACTCTTGGTGACTATTTAGTGATTAATATCTCCTCTCCAAATACTCCTGGGCTTCGCGATTTGCAAAATGAGGAGTTTATAACAAAACTTTTTGCTGAAGCAAAAGCTATAACAGATAAGCCTATTTTACTAAAAATTGCACCCGACATGTCGCTTAGAGATGCTGTTGAGCTGACTACGATGGCTGTTGCTTCCGGCGCTGATGGCATCATTGCCACAAACACTACAATCGACTACTCGCTTGTTAAAAACCCAAAAACTGTTGGCGGACTTAGCGGAGCGGTTTTAAAGAAAAAAAGTTTTGAGATTTTTGAAGCTATTGCAAAAGAACTTTATGGAAAAACAACACTCATCTCTGTTGGCGGGATAGACTCTGCACAGGAGGCGTATAAACGCATAAAAGCGGGTGCTTCGCTTGTTCAAATCTATAGCGGACTTGTATTTCATGGATTTGATATGATAAAAAATATAAACACAGAGCTTACGGAGCTTATAAAAGCTGACGGCTATACGAACATAACTCAGGCTATAGGTGCGGATAGAAAATAGTATGAAATTTTTCTTAGCACTCACACTAATTTTAGGAACTTTAATGGCATCTTCACTACCAAAATATGAGACAAAAACTTTAAAAAACGGATTGCAGATTGTTGTAATTCCTCTAAAGAATTCTACAAATGTCATTAGCACGGATATTTTCTATAAAGTCGGAAGCAGAAATGAGGTTATGGGCAAGACGGGCATAGCTCATATGCTTGAACATATGAACTTCAAATCTACAAAGAACCTGCCAGCCGGTGAGTTTGACAAAGAGGTAAAGAGCATAGGCGGCGTAAATAACGCATCTACAAGCTTTGACTACACCCACTACTACATAAAATCCAGCACGCAGAACCTTGAAAAATCACTGGAACTCTATGCAGAACTTATGCAAAATCTTAAGCTTAAAGATAAAGAGTTTCAACCCGAACGCGATGTTGTAGCCGAGGAGAGAAGATGGAGAACAGAAAACTCTCCGATGGGCTTTTTATACTTTGCTCTATTTAACAATGCCTATGTTTACCACCCTTACCACTGGACGCCGATAGGTTTTATGAACGATATTCAAACTTGGTCTATTGATGATATTAAAGATTTTCATAAAACTTACTATCAGCCGAGTAACGCGATTTTAATGGTTACCGGTGATGTTGAGCCTGAGGAAGTTTTTAAAAAAGCCAAAAAGAAATTTGGAGATATAAAAAACAGAGCAGAGATTCCTAAAGTTAAGTTTGTAGAGCCTGAGCAAAACGGCGCAAAAAGAGTTGTTATCCATAAAGATAGCGAAGTTGAGATGCTGGCAATAACTTTTCATATTCCAAATTTCAAACACGAAGACCAGCTTGTTCTAAGTATGATTTCAGAGATTCTGTTTTCAGGAAAAAGCTCAAGACTATATAAAGAACTTATTGAGAAAAAACGCCTTGTAAACAGCATCTATGCCTACAATATGGAAAGTATTGACCCCGGTATTTTTATATTTTTAGCAACATGTAATCCGGATGTAAAAGCTGAGGATGTTGAAAAAGAGCTTGTTGAACAGATTGAACTTATTAAAAGTAAAAAAGTGGATGAAAAAGAGATAGAGAAGGTAAAAATCAACTCTAAAGCAGATTTTATCTACTCGCTGGAGAGTTCGACATCTGTTGCAGACCTTTTTGGAAGCTATCTCGTAAGAGGAGATTTGACGCCTCTTTTAACTCATGAAGAGAATATAGAAAAGATAACCAAAGAGAGAGTTCAAGAGGTTGCAAAAAAATATTTCAACTTTGACAAATCAACAACACTCATCTTAAAAAAGGGTAAATAACTTTACCTTTTTTTTCTTCAATTATTAGAGTTCTGCAAGAACTCATTTAGAACGCTAAACGAACAAGTTTATTTAAGCTTAACAGATGTAGAATCTTGCACTAACAAATGGTTAGCCGTACTTAAGAAGCAAGTTGCAGTAATAGCTATCGCAGCTTGAACAATCCATATTATATGAGGAGTTTACGATGAAAAAATATCCATTAACACTATCTATCTTATCAACTACCCTCTTTCTCTCAACAGGTTCACTGTCGGCAGCAGATCAAGATAAGTCCCAAAAAACCACCCAAACACAAGAGCAAGAACAGGTATACGGCAGTCAGCTTATGACGCAGCAAGAGCGTACTGAACACCGCAATAAATTGCGTGCCGCTAAAACTGCCCAAGAGCGAGAGCAAATCCGCAATGAACATCATGCGCTTATGAAGGAACGGGCAAAGGCAAAGGGTATTACGCTACCGGATGAGCCGCCGGCTGGAGGAATGATGGGACCAGGTAGTGGAATGATGGGACCAGGTGGAGGAATGGGATCCGGTGGAGGTCGCGGCCGCTAATCTCAATAACACCTTACTTAGCTCACTCCTGTCTTTTAGCAGGGTGAGCAGCGCAATATTTCTGCCAAACAGAGTGCCAAACTCCTCCCTTTTAATACTTTTTTGCTATAATCGCACATTAATTTAACAAGGCTATATAGATGAATATCGTAACCGGTTCAACTACCGCGCTAATTACTCCGTTTAAAAATGGGAAATTGGACGAGCAGACCTATGCGAACCTAATTAAAAGACAAATTAAAGGCGGTATTAATGCCGTATGTCCTGTCGGAACGACGGGAGAGAGTGCTATGCTTACTTATGATGAAGATAGAAGATGTATTGAAATAGCGGTTGAAGTATGTCGCGGCACAAATACCAAAGTTTTAGCCGGTGCGGGAAGCAACTCGACCGCAGAGGCTATAGAAGCTGCAAAAATTGCACAAAAATGCGGAGTAGATGCTATATTTTCTGTTGCGCCCTACTATGTCAAACCATCTCAAGAGGGACTTTATCAACACTACAAAGCAATTGCGCAGGCAGTTCCTGAGCTGCCGTTTTTACTCTACAATGTTCCTGGTCGAACAGTTGTTGACATAAGCGCCGACACTGTTATAAGACTCTTTGATGATGTAAAAAACATATACGGCATAAAAGAGGCGACAGGGAGTTTAGAAAGAACGGTTGAGCTTCTTTCACGCAGACCTGAGCTTAAAGTATTTTCAGGTGATGATGCCATTGACTACCCGATACTTGCAAACGGCGGAGCCGGCATAACATCCGTAACATCAAACCTTTTGCCTGATTTAAAAAGTGAACTGGTAAGAAAAGCTCTTAACGGCGATTTTGCCGGTGCAAAAGCTATAAATGATATGCTGTTTCCTATAAATAAAGCTCTATTTTTAGAGTCAAATCCTATTATGATAAAAGCTGCCATGCATATCGCAGGTCTTATAGATACTCTGGAGTACAGACTTCCTCTTGTTGCTCCAAGTAGCGAAAATATGAAAAAGCTTGAAACTATTATTAAAAATTATGAAATCAAAGGATTATAAAATGGCTGAAAAAAGTATGCAAGGGAAAACTCTGTTTGTAAGCGGTGGAACTCGTGGAATAGGCAAAGCAATTGTTTATGCATTTGCGCAAAAGGGGTGTAATGTAGCCTTTACTTATGCAACAAAAGCGGAGACTGCAAACGAGATAATCGCTGATGTAGAGTCAAAATACGGCGTTAAAGCCCGTGCCTATGAATTAAATATTTTAGAGCCGGAAACTTACAAAGATGTTTATGAACAATTTGACAAAGATTTTGAGAGACTAGACTTTTTTATATCAAACGCTATTATCTCAGGTCGTGCAGTTGTCGGCGGGTTTGGTCCATTTATGAGACTTAAACCAAAGGGTCTTAACAACATCTACACTGCAACAGTCGATGCTTTTGTCGTTGGGGCGCAAGAAGCAGCTAAGAGAATGGAAAAAACCGGCGGAGGAAGCATTATTAGCATGAGTTCTACCGGAAATCTTGTATATACTCCAAACTATGCGGGACATGGAACGAACAAGGCTGCCGTTGAGGCAATGGTTAGATACGCAGCGGCTGAACTTGGAGAAAAAGGAATTAGGGTAAATGCCGTAAGCGGCGGTCCGATTGACACAGATGCACTAAAAGCATTTCCAAACTATGAAGAGGTAAAAAGCGAAGTTGTAAAACGCTCTCCGCTGTCTCGCATGGGAGAAGCCGAAGATTTAACGGGGGCTTGTCTGTTTCTTTGCGGAAACGAGTCATCTTGGCTTACAGGTCAAACAATTGTAGTTGACGGCGGAACAACATTCCAGTAATTTTTTGTTATTTATACGAGTGTACAATACATATCACACACATAAAAGGATATAAAAATGAAAACAATTAAAACCATAGCTGCAATTACATCTTGCACTATCATGCTAGCTGCTACTGCGATAGCAAAACCAAATCTTCCTCCGCCGGCAGAAGAGTTCGCGAAAGTTGAAAAAATGGCCGGTCCAGCCGGAGCGTTCGCAACAAAAGAAAATTTTCCAAAAGACTATTTTTTAATGCCAAAAAATCTTCCATATTTGGTTGGGCTTTCACTCTATGACCCATCTAGTTCAAATCTAAATCTGTCTAAAAAACAGATTGATGCTATTTTAGATATTAAAAAAGAGTTAATGTCAAAAGCAATTGAAAAAGCTTTAGTGGTTAAAAAAATGGAGCTTGAAGTTGTTGAAAAAATATCTTTTAAATACAAAAGCCCAAAAGCAACCGAGCTTTATGCAACAATTGATGAGATAGCAAAACTTAGAGCTGAGTTAACTAAAATACATTTAGATTGTATAGAAAAAATAAAAGCTGTTCTCACACCTGAGCAGTATGAAGAGTTATTGGATTACGGCGTTGTTAATATGTTTTAAAAAAAAGAATTGATATGAAAAAAACAATTGCAAGCTTTTTTATTTTTTCTGCACTATTTTGTAACGCAGTGTATGCGATTGATTTTTCCGAGCGAGACAGACTGATAGCCGAAGCCAGCGCAAAAGTACCGTTTGTTACTCCAAAAGAACTTAATGAGATGGTGGAGAACGGTGATGATTTTATTGTTCTGGATATCAGAGAGATAGACCAAAGAGCAGAGGGAACAATTCCCACACTTGACAAGTATGAAGTAACCAGAGGTCAGTTAGAGTTTGAGATAATGATAATGGTTGAGGATAAAAACACAAAAATTGTCTCTTTTTGTCGTGACGGACCAAGAGGTGCAATGGCAAGCAAGACGCTAATTGATATGGGGTATAAAAACGCAGTATATCTAAAAGGCGGTCTAAAGGCATGGGCTGTTGCAGGGTACAAGATTAAAAGCGGTCTTGGTCGCACAATAAATAGTGTTGATGAGTTCTAAGGTGAAGAGTTTAAAATCAGTTCTATTGTCAACACTGCTTATTTTTACTTTGGCAAACAACTCTTTTGCAGAGGCACCGCCTTCGCCAACCCAAGCGCCAGACGGAGTTGAAAGTGCAACCCCGCAGGAGTTGATAGATGTTTTTCAAAATGGCGGAGAAGTGTATGACATCAGATGGCACTACAGCACTTATGAGTTTGGAGGACATATTCCATTCGCAAGATATGTGCCATATACCGAGTGGTCAACAAAAGAAGATAACTATAATATAAAAGAAGATAGCTGGGACTACTCCGTACTACCTCAAGACAAAAATACGCCCGTCGCTTTTACATGCGGCGGCGTCTCATGCTGGAAATCTTATAAATTGACAAAAGAGGTAGCTGCAAGAGGTTACAAGAATGTTTACTGGCTTAGAGAGGGTCAAGCTGCTTGGGATGCGCAAAACCTCCCTGTTTTGGGTCGCAATCCTGTATATGAGCCGATGATGAAACTCTTTAGCGGTGAGCATGAGCCCACAACATGGATTATTGACGCAAAAACACTAAAAGAGATGTTTGATGCTAATGAAGATATAAAAGTTGTTGATTTTAGAGACGAAGCACTTTTTGTAAAAGGCAGACTCCAAAGCGCATTCAATGTTCCGATACAACGAATATTATACAAAGATGGTCTTCAACTGCTCCCAAAACCAAAACAAGAGTATAAAATTGTCCTGATTTCAGATACCGGCACTTTGGCCGCAACAGCTGCCGCACCGCTTGCTGCGCTTGGTTATGATGTAAAGGTGCTTGATGGCGGGATGAATGCGTGGACAGCTAAATATGGCAAAGAAAATACGGTTGATGGCGAGCTTGAGGTTAACTATCCAGACCAAAAGGACTGGAAACGCCAAATACCAAAGCTGCCAAAAAACAGATAACGCTACACTCTTACTTAACTTTTATTTTTTTCTTATCTTCATCTTTTTTAGTCAATTTAGGAATAGTAACCTCTAACACTCCGTTTTCACATACGGCTTTAATGTTCTCGGCATCAACACCTTTTGGCAGAGTAAAACTTCTTACAAATTTGCCATAACTACTCTCAAGTTTATAGTAGTCATCCTTTTTAACCTCATCTTTATGCTTTCTCTCTCCGGATATCGTTAAGACATTATCTTTCGTTTCAACGGAGATATCCTCTTTTTTTACACCAGGCAAATCAGCTTCTATATGATAGGCAAACTCACCCTCTCTTGTGTTTACAACAGGTGAAAACCCCATCAAAGCACTCTCTTGACTCATGGATGGAAAACCTTTTAACATTCTCTTTTCCAACTCTTTTAACTCTTTGAATGAATCATATGTAGCAAGTAACATGGCGAACTCCTCAATTTAGTATGAGGGCATCTTATTCCTAAAATACTTAAAAAAAACTTTAATGCCAAACGCCCTCAAGCTTGTAACTGCAATACGGACATATGCCGTTTTTATCAAGCTCATTTGTCACAAACTGCCCTATGTTTCCGCTTCTGTCAATCACCCTCTTTTTACAATTCGGGCAGTAGGTTGATTCATAATCTTCATTGTCAACATTACCGATATAAACATATTTAAGCCCCTCTTCTACTCCTATCTTATACGCTCTAAGAAGAGTTGATTCGGGAGTGCGAGGGACATCAAGCATCTTGTACATCGGATGAAAAGCCGAAAGATGCCAAGGCATAGATGTGTCAAGAGCAGCTATAAACTTTGCAATGCCTCTTATCTCCTCGTCGGAATCATTTTTACCGGGGATTAACAGAGTAGTTATCTCTACCCAGATTCCCTTCTCATGAGCATATTTTACGGCTTCAAGTACCGGTTTTAGTCTGGCACCGCAAATCTCTTTGTAAAACTCATCTGTAAAACCTTTGATGTCTATATTCATTCCGTCTATGTAAGGGGAAAGCAAATCTATCGCTTTTCTTGTCTCATAACCGCTTGTGACATAGATATTTTTAAGCCCTTTTTCGTGTGCAATTTTTGCCGTATCGTAGGTGTATTCAAAAAAAACTATCGGCTCATTGTAGGTGTATGCGATTGATTCACATCCGTTCTCAAGGGCAAGTTCGACTATTTTCTCAGGCGAAAGTTCACGACCGACAATTCTATGAGCATGCTCTTTTGGATATTGAGATATGTCAAAGTTTTGACAAAACTTACAAGAGAAGTTACACCCCACCGTTCCAAAAGAAAAAGCTCTGCTTGAAGGCAGAAAATTAAACATAGGTTTCTTCTCTATAGGATCAATATTTACAGCAGCGGCAAGTCCGTATACAAGCAACTTAAGCTCACCGCCCTCAACTCTTCTAACACCGCATATACCGTACTCGCCCTCATCAAGTTTGCAGGCATGTGCGCATGCCTGACACAATATCTTCCCACTGTCTAGTTTTTTGCTTAACCATGCTGTTTGTGACATCTTACTATCCTTAATTTTACTTCATAAAATGAAGGAAACCCCTCATTTATTTATAACGATGTCGGAAGTATACCCTCAAGGGGTACCCAGATTCCGCCATCTGCGCTAGCCGCTATGGCACTAAAGCTTGACACTTTCGTGTCAGAATTTTATAGATTATCAATAAATCAACGGAACAAATGTAAATCCATAATGTTCAACTCCATCGAGCTCGCCATTTTCATCTTTTGTCATCTCATAGATTGAGTTTTGCACAGGGATAACAATCTTCCCGCCGATTTTTAGCTGATTTTTGAGCTCATGCGGAAACTCCTCTGCGGCGGCAGAGACTAAAATGCGGTCAAACTTTTCTCCCTCAACTCCTAGCTCATCACTAGCTTCCATAATCTTAGCATTTTTAAAATTATATTTCTCAAGATTTTTTCTTCCAAATCTTACAAGCTCTGCTACTCTCTCAACTCCGATTACCGAGCCGCTCTCTCCGGCAATGTATGCCAATAACGCCGTCGTCCATCCAGAGCCGCTTCCTATATCTAAGATTTTCTGCCCCTCTTTTGGCGATAACATCTCAAGCATCATTGCCACCGTTCTCGGCTGAGAGATTGTCTGTCCAAGTCCAATGCCAAGCGGATAATCTTCATAAATATCTTCTACACTCCTATCGTGGACAAAGTCAGCTCTGTCAACATTTCTAAACGCCTCTATGATGTCGCTTGAGTGAAGCGCACCGACATCTACAAGATAATCAACCATCTCGCTGTTTGAATTCATTGTTTCATCCCTCCAAAATCAGTTCAATCTCTCTGAACTCTAAGTTGTGTACTTCGGCAACTGCACGGTTAGTTACAACTCCATTATAAACATTTACTCCAAGAGCCAAAGATGCGTCATTTTTAATAGCTTGAAGGATTCCATTATTTGCCAATTTTCTAACATAAGAAATTGTAGCGTTAGATAGCGCAATGGTAGAAGTTTTCGGATATGCTCCGGGCATATTTGCCACGCAGTAGTGCAACACGCCCTCTTCTATAAAGATAGGATTTGTGTGGGTTGTCGGATGCGAAACCTCTGATATTCCACCCTGATCTATGGTAACATCAACCAGTACAGCCCCGTTTTTCATCTCCTTTAACATATCGCGAGTTATCAGCTTTGGTGCCGATGCTCCGCCGTGGATGAGTACCGCGCCGACAACTATATCTGAAGCTTTTATAGCCTCAAAAAATAGCTCATTTGAATACAAAACAGCTTTAACATTCGGGAGTATTTTTTTCAACTCTTCTAGTTTTGGCACTGTACGATTGATTACGGTTACATCAGCACCCATTCCTGTTGCAATTTTAGCCGCGTTAAATCCTGCATTTCCTGCACCTATTACTAAAATTTTAGCGGCTGCCACGCCCTCTGAACCGCAAATTAAGACACCCTCGCCGCCTTGGTAACGGCTAAGATGATACGCTCCGACTATCGGCGCCATACTTCCTGCTATTTCACTCATAGGCTTTAAAAGCGGAAGCTCGTTTTCAACCGCAACCGTCTCGTAAGCAATCGCGCAAACTCTCGTTTGTACCAAAACGGCAGTTAGCTCTTTTGCGGGTGCCAGATGAAGATAACAAAAAAGGGTATGTTTCTCATTTAAAAAGCCGTATTCTGATGGCTGCGGCTCTTTTACTTTTACAATTAAAGATGCTTTTTCATACAAATCTTTGGCATCCGCGGCTATATTTGCCCCGGCATCTGCATAATTTGTGTCGCTAAAACCGCTCCCTATTCCCGCACCGCTCTGAACAAAAACCTTATGCCCATCAGCCACCAGCACTGCAACATTTGACGGCGTCGCTCCAACACGAAACTCGTCCGTTTTTACCTCTTTTGGGATTCCGATAATCATGCTTTTACTCCTTAAAAATTATAAAACCAATCTTTTGATTTTTTTGAAAATGGGTTTTGTTCATAAAACTCCTCTTCATCTAGTTTAAATCTAAAATTTTGCATATAGGCACTCACTACTTTATACGCTTCATTAATCTCCCTAAATCTCTTTTCATCACCTTCGGGCAT
>MIBZ01000018.1 GCA_001829675.1 Sulfurimonas sp. RIFCSPLOWO2_12_36_12
ATGAAGGGACAAGACGACAGCGACCCTTCAAAAAAGAGCTACGACCATGACAGCTACAATGTAAAAACACCTGCACAGAAGATTTTTATACTATTAGCCGGTCCTCTTGCCAACTTTGTTTTGGCGTTTGTTCTATACTTTGCAATCGCTCTTGGCGGACCGAATATCCTCTCTCCAGTTATAGGTACGATTGTAAAAGAGTCTCCCGCATTCGTTGCTGGTTTAGAGACAAATGACACTATCCGCTCGATTAACGGAGCGCCAATTGCGACTTGGAGGGAGATGGCAGAAGTCATTGAGACATCTGATGGCTCGCTAAACATTGAGGTTGAGAGAGCGGGGTATATTCACTTTATAACACTGAGCCCAAAAATTACTCAAAGCACAAATATGTTTAATGAAGTAATTGAAAAAAAAATGATAGGGATTGCTGCTGCCGGAGTAACGCACAAGCTTGAACTGAGTATTGGAGAAACTCTCTCTTATGCAAGTGAGCAGACAGCTTTTGCCTCTACTTTGATATTTACAGGACTTAAAAAACTCCTTGTTGGAGAAGTTCCGGCAAATGAACTTGGCGGAATAATCTCAATCGTCAAACTGACATCAGATGCAACTGATGCAGGCTGGATGAGCGTTCTCTTTTTTGCAGCTCTCATCTCCGTAAATCTCGGTGTTTTAAACCTGCTTCCTATTCCGGCACTTGATGGCGGACATATTATGTTTAATCTCTATGAGCTTATATTTAGAAGAGAGGTAAATGAGCGAATCATGATAAACCTAACCATTGCAGGCTGGGTGATACTCTTTTCACTCATGGGACTTGGACTTTATAACGATATAAATAGATTACTTGGATAATCTCTAATTATCTACTAAATATTTGAATTAACAACTTTATTTATAACTTGTTACTGAAACAGCCAGAGGAAGAACCTTAAAATGCAAAAATCACACGACACAATAGCTCGAAGACTGGCTCTTATCTTGACAAAGTTCAACGAAGCACAGAAGTTTACAGCCAGTGAACTCGCCCAAGAGTTTGGCGTATCGCTTCGAACTATTCAAAGAGATTTAAACTCAAGATTGTCGTATCTGCCAATCAAAAAAGAGGGTGATTACTACTCTTTAGAAACTTATGCGTTAGGGAAACTCAACCTTGAAGATATAAAAAGTTTTGCAACCATGAGTGGCATAAAAGAGCTTTATCCAGCTCTCACGGATAGCTTTATCATCGATATTTTAAACAATAAAATCAATGCTACCTATCTTGTAAAAAATCATGGCTTTGAGGCTTTGGAACATAAAACAAAAGAGTTTGAACTGTTAAGCGTAGCCATACTGCATCATCAGCATGTGCAATTTAACTACAACGAAAAAGCAAGAGACACAAAGCCCTACAAACTTGTCAATAACCAAGGGATTTGGTATCTTGTAGCCGATGAAATGCAAGAACTAAAAACATACAGTTTTAGCAAAATATCTCATCTCAAAATCATAGATAAGAACTTCAAAACAAACGAAGAGTTTATAAACACTATCAAAAAAAATGAAGCAAACTGGTTTTCTCAAACCGTCTTAGAAATTACACTCGAGATAGATAAAAGTGTGGCTGCGTATTTTTTAAGAAGAAAAATACTTCCAAATCAAACCATCTTAGAACACAATGACAAAAAGCTAGTATTGTCCACAAAAGTATCTTATGAAAATGAGATACTCAGTATCGTACAGTATTGGCTTCCACACATCAAAATCATCTCACCGACGCATTTGCAAGAAAAACTGCACGATGTATTGCAAAAATATATCAAAAACTAAAACTCTCTTCTAAAACGACACATCCTGTCCGAAGCTCCTGATAAACTTCTTCTATATTAAAACAGAAAGGGGTCGGGATGTTACCAGTAATATTAGGTGGTGTTGCTTTAGCAGCGGTTGGATATGGTATCAAAAAGTATTGTGAAGATGAAAAATGTTTTTTGGATGAAGATATGCATTACAGTTTTGTAGATGTATCTAAAAAAGCGACGAGCGAAACAGATATTTGCGAAGAGTTGAATCATGTAAAACTCTTATTGCACAAAACAACAATCAGAGAAACAGAGTACGCACTCGCAGAAATCAACAATCTTCCTAGTGAAGTCAGACCTCCAATGAAAGAGCCAAACAGTGATGGCGAACTAACGCACATAGAGCCAACTGAAGAGAATCAAAAAACAATACAAATGTTTTGTGACATACTCCTAAAAGCCAAAGATGTGCAAGATGTGTTTTTACAAGAGTTAGATGTCGTACTTATACAATCCAGCGATTACAGCGAGTTTACAGCAGATGAAAAAGAGAAAGTACACACAGTTTTGATTCTCTACAAAACCATCCAAGAGGCAATGCAACTACCTATGACATTTGACGATGTAACCATCAATCGAACTGTAAAAAGAGCCTTTGAAAGGCTCAACATTCTTGTGGACAACTAACTAAAATTCAATAAAGGCTGTGAAATGGTACTTCTTATAGAAACATTTATTGTCATCGCAATGATTTACTTTATCTACTCCGCAGGTTTTGAGTTGAATATAATGAACAAAGTGATTGCAGTTACAGCATTAGTTATTATTTTTTTAGTTATGCCCGTCACCATGAAAGCTTTAGGCGTTATTTTGCTGATGATGTATTTTTTTATTAATATGGTTTTGGTGGATGAGATGGATAATGAGAGTGTTTAATCTTGAGATTTTAAGCACAAAAAATATAAATCACAAAAATTTATTAAATTTAATAAAAATGGGGGGGGGTAAATGTATAATGGGTAGCAACTTTTTTGTTAAAGGGTTTGTCAAAAAAAATTAATAGTGGAGAATAACAATGGGAATAGGTAAAATATTAACTTATGCAGGCATAGGTGTTGGAGCAATTGCATTAGCACCCTTTACAGGTGGGGGATCAGTTTTAGGTGGAGCAACATTAATGGCTTCTTTAGCAGGTGCTGGTGCATTAGCTGTTGGTGCTGGAGTAGTTGGGGCAGGTGCAGGCAAGGTTCTTTCTGATATGGATGATGAAGAACGAGCAAAAGAAGAAGCAAAAAATGCGGAGCTAAAATTAAAAGCTGAAAAACTAGAACAAGAACTTGCAAGAGCAGTAGAACAATTTGGTGGAGATAAAGAGTATTTTAATTACATCATTGGATTATCAGCTATGGGAATAGCAATGGCGAATGCTGATGGTGAAATAGCCCCTGAAGAAATAGAAGAACTTGAAGAGTTTATAGGTGGAATAGCAAGTTCAAACTATCCTGCACATGTAAAAGAATCTGTTAAAAATCTTTATGAAAATAAACCAAATTTCAATACTGCTATGACTTATTTGGAAAAAATAAATCCTTCGAATTATCAAGGAATTAGAGATGTATTGGAACTTGTTATGTTAGCTGATGGCATTGAACATGAAAAAGAAATTGCTTTTATAAAAGCATTTGATTCTTCTATATCGATGATAGAGTATAAGCCTGAAACTATCGATAGTGATAAAACTTTTTTACTGGAAATTCAAAGAAAATTATAAATCAAGATGGTTCTTTTGCCATCTTGATTCATTAAAAACTAAGATGAATTTCTAAAAATTAATTTTTTATTTTTTTCTATGATAGTAATTTTTAGAGACTCAACAATATTAAAAAGGAAAACAGAAATATGAGTAGTGTAGCAAGATTTAAACAAAGAAAACAGATGGTAAGTAAGATGAAAAACACTATCACAGTAGGAAGTGATGTCAATCAAGATATGGTTAATCAGTTTTTATCCTCAAAGGTAAATACAGATTTACTGACTCAAACAAATCAAATAATGGAAACTCATTATGAATTTGAATATGATTTGCATGTTTCACCAGAAGAGGCAAAAGAATTTTTAAATAAGTTTAAAAATGATTTCAATCAAGCAAGATTTGACAAACTTATCAATGATTGTAAAAAAGATGTTATCAACTCCATCGTTACGCCTTTTGGACTTGGTAAAGTTGTGGCTGCTTGTGATAAAGTGGGTGGGAATGTTAATACTGTTCACAATGTAAGAAGTGGTATATATACAACAGATGAAGAGAGGGAAAATTATGAAAAAAGAGATGATTATATCTCTAAAGAGTATCATGATAATAACTCTAATTATTCAGATGCTAGAAACACAAATAGTATACTAAAAGGAGAGGGAAAGCTTGTTGATGGCTATACGGGGAAAGTTTTTGATGAAAATATAAAAGACCAAGTAGAGCATATTATAGCAGCTAAAGAGATACATGATGATGCTGGTAGATTACTGGCTGATTTAGACGGCTCTGAACTAGCAAATGCATATACAAATCTTACAGCAACTTCTCAAAGTGTAAATGGCTCAAAACAAGACAGCACAGCTATAAATTTTTTAAAAAGAGTAGATATAAATAAAGAAAAAATCAAAAATCTTGAAGATAAAGAGACCTTAACTCCAGAGGAGGAAAAAGGATTAACGAGATTAAAAAGAGTTACAAAAGTTGATGAAAAAAAAGTAAAAGAATTAGATACTGAAGCTAGAAATACTTATAACAAAAAGATAAATAAAAAATATTATACTAGTGGAAAGTTTGCAAAAAATACTGCCAAAACTAGTGCTACTGAAGGTGCTAAAATGGGAATGCAACAAGCTATTGGGCTTGTAATGACAGAGTTTTTTACTGCATTATTCGATGAAATTTTAGATATTTATAAAAATGGCTTCTCGTCAGGATTTGATGACGAAAAATTTTTTAGTGTTTTGAAAGAAAGATTACATAATATAGCAGAAAAATTAATAGTAAAATGGAAAGAGGTAGCTATAGCTTTTAAAGATGGATTTATATCAGGATTTATCTCAAATCTAGTGACAACGGTTATAAATATGTTTGTAACTACTGGAAAAAGATTAGTTAGAATTATTAGAGAAGGTATGTTTTCACTATTTAGAGCTATAAAATTATTATTATTTCCACCAGAAAATATGACTACAGAAGATGCTATGCATGAAGCTAAAAAACTTATTGCAACTGGCTTGATTGTGAGTTTGGGTGTAATGATTGAAGAGTCTGTGGCTGCATTTATTAAAACAATTCCTATTATGATGCCGTTTTCCGATACTTTATCGGCTATATTTGTTGGTGCGATTACAGGTTTGGCTATAACAATGACTGTGTATCATATAGATAAAAATAAAAATGATAAAGATGCTATTAAATTGTTAATTACTCAAACTGATGCAACATTAGAAAATTGTGAAAAATTATTAGAAAGATTACAACCTATGAAAATTTTAGCAAATTAAATTTCAATGTCAACGGCGGAGTTAAATTCGGCATAAATTCGTAAAAAATATTTCAGTATTTAACTTTTGAATTTATGATAATAACTGCAAGTGAATGTATAGATTAGGTGATGCATAAGTGTAAATTTCAGATATAAATTAATGCCACTTATGGCATAATACATTCAAAGGAGTTGATATGAAACGCTTAGACTTAATAAATCAGATTATAGCTAGAAAAAAGCAATTAAATATTAGTGTAGAGAATCTTGCTAAACTTAGTGGTGTTGGTGTGAGAACTGTCAACAGACTCCTGAAGAATGAAGATGTTAAGTTAAGTACTATTGAGAATGTAACAAACTTTTTAGGATTAGACTTTGCAGGTAATGAGCAAGTATCTCTAAGTGTACTGAAGAAACAAAGAGCTCACGAAAAAGCTCTATTTTTAGCCTCTATCGTTCAAGGTACATCAGCACTAGAGATGCAGGGCTTAGAGGATGATAGTTTAAATAACATTATCTCTATGTATGAAAAAGAGTTTTTAAGTGGCAGTTATCAAGATACTCTATGGGTAGCATAAGATGATACACTCCACAAAGCCAATAGATGATGCAACACCACTTGATGATATATCAGGATTGAAGCTACCAAATAACAAAGTCTATTCTCTAAAAGAGATATATATTGCAGAAGCAAATAACATAGCAATTGCAACTTTAAAATACCTCTCTGCACCTCCATCTAAAAAGTTGGCATCATTCTCTTATGAATGGCTATCATCACTTCACGAAGATATGTTCGGTAATGTATGGGATTGGGCTGGTAAATTTAGACATGTTGAACTCTCCATAGGTATAAAGGCTTATCAAGTACCAACTGCATTAAAAGATTTAGCAAATGATATAGCGTTTTGGGATAAAAATAAAACATTTGATATTTACGAGATAGCCACGCGGTTACACCATCGTGCAGTGCAAATCCATCCCTTTCAAAATGGAAATGGTCGTTGGTCTAGGATGTTAGCAAATATCTATCTTAGACAGAATAGTTCTATGCCTGTAAAATGGCAAGAGGATTTACTCTCAAAAGATAATCCTAAAAGAAATGAATATATAAAAGCTCTAAAAGCCGCTGACAATGGAGATTATTCAAGTTTGATAGTCATGCATAAAATAACATATTAAAGTTGTTCGATAGCTACAATTTTTGTGACATAGTAGTGTTTAAAAAGCAAAATTAACTATAAAATAAATGAGTCACATTGTAATAACCCAAATAAAGTAGACAAATTTTTAATCAGTTAATTGGATAAAATAACGATATAAATAGACTTATAGGATAAGAAATGACGCAAGAAGAGTACAAAATATATATTGACAATGTCATAAGAAGAGTTGAATTTGCAAGGGTTAGATTTGATGAAAAACATATTGTCAAAATTGTTGCAATAAGCAAATACTCAACGGCAGAGGAGATAGAAAAACTCTACCGTATAGGTCAAAGGGCTTTTGGCGAAAATAAAGTTCAAGATTTAAGAGCAAAAAGCCTAGAGCTTGAAGAGTTACCGCTTGAGTGGCATTTTGTAGGGAACTTGCAAAAAAACAAAATCAACAATCTGCTAGATATAAACCCTGCCCTTTTTCATGCTCTGGACTCTTTGGAGTTGGCACATGAGCTTCAAAAAAAACTGGAAGCTAGAGATATGAAGCTTGAAGCACTGCTTCAGATAAACTCCGCAAAAGAGGAGTCCAAACACGGTGTTATGCCAGAAGTTGCGCTTGAAGTTTATAACAAAATTAAAAAAGAGTGTCCAAACATCCATTTAAGAGGCGTTATGAGCATCGGCGCACATACGGATGACAAAGCAGTGATTAAAAAAAGTTTTGAGACAACTTATAGCATTTATAAGCAGTTAGAGGGTGCTACAATCTGTTCTATGGGAATGAGCGGGGATTTTGATCTGGCTATCGAGTGCGGATCAAATATGGTTAGACTTGGCTCAATTATGTTTAATAAATAACTAATATTAGAGATTTAAGAGCTATTATATCCACTCTAAAGTTGACTCTTTAGAGTTACTCTTGTTTAATAAATAACTTCTCTTTAGTAAGAGAAGTTATTACGATTACTTTATAACTTTTCTAGCGTGAATCGGCTGGATTGGTCTGTTGTTTTCATGATGAAATATATCTAAGAACTCTTTTGTTTGAGCTTTAGAGATAGTTGAATAGTTTTTAAGAACTAACCATCTAACACCCTCGCTGCATGGCGGAGTTGTTAATGAACCGTTAAATCTGTAGTACGCCTTGTTTTTTGGTAAAAGTGCGTTTACCTCTTTTGCAGAAATAGCAAGAGACTCTTTTTCACCGGCATTGCGAGGCATTTTAGCCCACACTTTTTTGATAAATGAATTTTCAGCGCCATCTTCAAACATCAATCCAATTACAGCTAGAGAACCATCTTTTGTTGCGTGAACAAAATGTCCCTCAAGTGGAAACTCTTTGCCATTGATTTGATTTTCACTCGGTGTATGAAAATGGAATTGTACTAACGGAAATTTGATTCCATCAACAGTGATGCTGCTTCCCTCATCAAAATTAACTTGAATAGTGTGTCCGTTATTTATGACAGATGAGATACCCGTGTTATAATCGAAACCGATTTTCTCTAAACCCTTAGATTGAACTGTAACACCCGATGTAATATTAATTGGAGATTGGCTTTTACCATCTTTACAAAGACTGTAATCTGCAGACAAATCACCCCAATTTTCCGGTCCCTCATGTCCAGTATAACCCCAATGAGTACCGCCTCCGCTCGCTAATAACGCACTGCTTAAAAGTATAGCAGCTATACCGCTTACTAAAATTTTACCTACTTTCATATACAACCCTTTATAAGAAAT
>MIBZ01000019.1 GCA_001829675.1 Sulfurimonas sp. RIFCSPLOWO2_12_36_12
TGACAAGCCGCTTGCCGCAAATATTTTATATGCTATTAACGATTACGGACGCGTTGTCGCAGATGCATGTGAAGCCGGAATTGACATTATTATAACAGGGGCAGGGCTTCCTACAAATATGCCGGAGTTTACAGAAGGCTATCCGAATGTTGCACTTGTGCCGATTGTCTCATCTGCCAAAGCACTTAAAATCATCTGCAAAAGATGGCAAAAAAGATACAACAGACTTCCTGATGCGGTAGTTCTAGAGGGTCCAAAAAGCGGCGGACATCAAGGCTTTACTTATGAGCAGTGTTCAATGGCTGAGAATCAGTTGGAAAACTTGGTCAGACCGGTTGTAGAAGAAGCAGCACTTTGGGGAGATATTCCTGTTATTGCAGCGGGCGGCGTATGGGACAAAAAAGATATAGAAGAGATGATGTCTCTCGGTGCTCGCGGCGTTCAAATGGGGACTCGTTTTATCGGAACATTTGAGTGCGATGCGCATGAAAATCTTAAAAAAGTTCTGCTTGATGCTAAAAAAGAGGATATTCAGCTTATGGCATCACCGGTCGGATATCCGGCTCAAGGCATAAGAACTAATCTGGTGAAGCTGGTTGAAAAAAGAGAAGGTCCTGCTATAAAATGTATCTCTAACTGTGTTGCACCTTGTAACCGCGGGGAAGAGGCTAAAGAGGTTGGTTTTTGTATTGCAGACAGATTAAGTGACGCTTTTGAGGGCAATGTTGAGACAGGTCTTTTCTTTTCAGGCACTAACGGCTATAAGCTTGATAAAATTATTTCCGTAAAAGAGTTAATGGATAAATTGGTTAACGGCGAATAATTTAAGCATGATTAAACTTTTTTTACTATCTCTATTTTTATTTATCTCTATTGAGGCATCTGCTAATAATGAAATTTTAGACAGAGCAGACAAATATATGCAAAGCGGTACGCAAAGTGATATTTTTCGCGCATATAACGACTATAAAAATTTATATCTTAGCTCTGTTATGGATGATGATTCAGCTTTAAAAATAGAGTCATTGAAAGGTATTGTGAAAAGCGGAGAGAAGTTAAATATAGATATCTCTAAATACTCAAATGAACTTCAATCACTCTCTTTAAAAAGCAGCTATAAACAGCCGGAACCAAAACCTATGAAAAAAACCAAGCATATCGAAGAGGTGCAAGTAGGCTCTTTGCATAAGTTAAAATCAGTTAGTTGGGACGATGATGTGCTGCTTCTGACTTTTGATCAACAAATCGGCAAAAAACAGATTGATTATTTTACGCTGCATGATGAACATAAAAAAAGTTACAAATATGTTTTTGACATAAAAACATCAATGTTTACAAGTTCGCAAAATATTAACAAAAACGGTATTGATAATATAAAAATAGCCCAATATAACCCAGATACCTTAAGGTTAGTTATTGAAAACAGTTCAGCAATTGAAATAAGCCACGAATTAGACTCTGCAATATTAAAAATAAAATTAAAAATAGAGTCGCATAAAAGAGTGGAAATTATAGATAAAACAGATAAAGCACTGCCGACTAAAAAAAGTATGGATAAAACTGTTGTGATTGATTCCGGTCATGGCGGTAACGACCCCGGCGCCATAGGATACAACCAATATCAAGAGAAAGATGTTGTTTTAAATACTGCAAAAAAATTAGAAACAATTTTAAAAGCACGCGGTTATAAAGTTTTTATGACTAGAGATAGCGATACATTTGTAAAGCTAAGCAGAAGAACAGAGTATGCTAACGAAAAAAATGCAGATATATTTGTAAGTATTCATGCTAATGCGGTTGCAAATGGAAGAGCAAACGAAGTTCAAGGGATAGAGTGCTATTTTTTATCTCCATCTCGTTCAAGCAGAGCAAAAAAAGTGGCGGCACTTGAGAACTCGGCAGACATGAGCGATATGAACATGTACGGAAAAGACAGTTATTTAAACCTTCTAAATCATCACAATATTTTGGCATCAAATAAACTTGCAATAGATTTGCAAATGGGAATGCTCGGGTCGCTTAATCAAAAATATAAAGATGTAAGAGACGGAGGAGTTAGAGAGGGTCCTTTTTGGGTTTTAGTTGGAGCCCAGATGCCATCTGTTTTGGTTGAAGTAGGCTTTATGTCTCATCCAAAAGAGTCGTTACGTCTAGTAGACGATGTCTATATAAAAAATATGGCTAGAGGATTGGCCGACGGTGTTGAGAGATATTTCGCTAATAATTAAACCTTTCGATCAACTGACCTTACGCACTTTTACAAAAAGCCTGTAAAAATACTTTGTAGCTCTCGAAAAACTTGTTTTTTCGTAGCTTTAGGGGGTTGTAGGGACTTTAGTCCCTGCCACTAAAACGGACGCGTTCGTTTTAGTGCGTAACATCAGTAGTTAAGACTCTTTTTTAAACTCTAGCTCACCGGCAACAGACTCTTTTTCATTTATTATCTTTTGTATCTGTTTTTTTACCAAGTCATAGCGAAACTGCTCTTTAAATCCTATAATACGGCCGCCGGCAGCATTCGGATGTCCGCCTCCGCCCGTCCACTCTTTAGATATTTGAGAAACGCTTACTTTGTTGTTTGCTCTTAGGCTTATTGTTCCTCTGTAGCTTACATCAACAATAAAATCATATTCAGGATATGTAAGTAAAAATCCGTTTCCAATGATAGATGTATTTCCAACGCCATAACTCAAATATCCTCTATACCCTTTGTAGTAAATAGTTTTCTCATCTTTGGCTTCACCAAGCAGCTTAACTATATACTCTGTTACCAAATTGTCAAGAGTGTCATTTTTATCTTTTTTAAAAAACTCTTTTTTCAGCATGTGAATTTTTTCATCTAAAACTATTGGCGCATTCTCTTCGTCAATATATTTTGTTGCTTCAAGCAGAAGCGATATTTTGTAGTTGTTATCAACATCTGCAAACATAATTTTATTTAGTTCTCTTGTCTCACCGACAAGACGCATACAAACTTTTCCGTACTCAAAGTTATCTTTCTCTTCCATCTTCCATAAATCAACGGCATTGACAATGTTGACAAATTTTTCCATCCAAAACGGCTCATTAAATTCAAAGTTTTCTTTGACATAATCATATGTGATTTTTGTAGCAGACCTAGAAGTGTCCAAAAAGTACCAATCGTATTTTTGCGCACTATCTTCTCCTGTACCGTGATGATCCAGAAGCAGCAGTGTTATATCTTTTTTGTTCTCGTTTAGTTTAGTAATTTCATTATTTAGCCATCTTGATTCATCGGAAGTCAAATTTAAATCAGTTATTAAAATAGTTGCACTTTTGTTATCATTGATGATATTTTGCAAAATAAGTTCTAGCGTCTGTTTTACCTCTGCACCGTAGTTTGCATTGTAGTTAAGCAGTCTGTAGGGCGTATATTTCATAACAAGCTGACAGCTATAGCCGTCTAAATCGGTGTGTGAGAGGTGGTGAACTATTTTGTTATTCATTTTTTTCCTTAAAGTTGTTTATTTATTGAGATGGAGCCCATTACTTCAAAAGTAGCACTGGAGTCTATCTCCGCATGCGAGAGTGTAACTACCTCAAGAGAAAATCGCTCAAATATCTCTGCAATACCGCGACGCAATTGAGGGTCTACGATAATTACTACCGGAGAGATGCCTTTTTGCAGCAACTCTGCTGCTTTTGCGCTTGTTGCTTGAATAAGGGCATTTATCTCCGCGACACTAAGCAGAAGAGTTCTTGTTCCATCACGCTCTTGTGATTTTTCAAGCATTAGCTGTTCAGATGCAGTGTCAAATGTAAGAAGTCTTATAACTCCATCATCGCCAGAGTACATTTGGGTAATAATGCGAGAGAGTTTAGCTCGAACCTGTTCCGTGATGATGTCAACATTTTTAGTGTATTCTGCAATATCAGCAATAGTTTCTAATATAGTCAACATATCTTTAAGAGGAATTTTTTCATGTAAAAGAGCTTTGAGAATTCTCTGAATAAGCCCGATAGATGCAACTTTTTGAACATCATCTATGATAACAGGGAAGTCAGTTTTAATTTTTGTTACTAGAGTCTGAACTTCTTGACGCGTTAAAAGATCCTCGGCATTTTTCTTGACAAGTTCGCTCATGTGCGTTGATATAACGGTAGCAGGATCTACGACTGTATATCCGTTAATGATTGCATCTTCTTTTTGATTTGGAGATATCCACAGAGCATCAAGTCCAAAAGCAGGCTCTTTAGTCGCCTCACCCTTTATATCGCCGGTTGCCATGCCGCTGTCCATCGCCAAAAATTTGTCAGGCATAATTTTGCCCTCGCCGATAGAGATGCCCTTTAGCAGTATCTGATACTGTTGAGGCTGCAGGTGCAAGTTGTCTCTGATGCGAACCTGAGGCATTAAAAAACCAAAATCTGATGCTATTTTTCTTCTCATAGAACGAATTCTCTCTAGTAAATCCCCGCCTTGAGCACTATCGGCAAGTCGTATCAGCTGATAACCAAGTGTGAGTTCAAGCATCTCAACTTTTAATATATCTTCAAGTGCGCTCTCTTCCTCTTTTGCAATCTCTTCATTTGTTTTTGCAGGTCTCATAGCATTTTTTTCTTTTGCCTGAAGCTCTTTTTCCTTTGGCGTCAATAAGCCGTCTATGTCAAGTATGGTTAATTCGCCTCTTTCATATTTGTAAATAGACCAACCAAGAAGCGCAAACATAATTCCGACAAACCCCATAGAAGCTGTCGGAAGACCGGGAACAAGAGCAAAAAGAATCATAATGAAACCTACAATCATCATAATTTTAGCATTGCCCATTATCTGGTTGATTGCGCCCTCTGCGAAATTATCTCCCTCTCCTGAAGAGCGGGTAATCATAATACCGGTTGCGGTTGACATGATGAGCGCAGGAATTTGTGCAACTAATCCATCACCGATAGTTAAAAGCGTAAATGTTGATGCGCTGTCTGCAACTGTCATGCCGTGCTGAAAAACACCTATCAAAAATCCGCCGACTATGTTTATGAGAGTGATAATTATACCGGCAACGGCATCGCCTTTAACAAATTTACTAGAACCGTCCATAGCCCCGTAAAAGTTAGCATCTTGAAGGATGTCGGCTCTTCTTTTTTTAGCCTCTGCATCATTAATTAGCCCGGCATTCAG
Source organism: Sulfurimonas sp. RIFCSPLOWO2_12_36_12 (assembly GCA_001829675.1). Lineage (GTDB taxonomy): Bacteria > Campylobacterota > Campylobacteria > Campylobacterales > Sulfurimonadaceae > Sulfurimonas. Next base: position 5,138 of record MIBZ01000019.1, read on the forward strand.
GTCCGCATCAACAGCCATTTGCTTACCAGGCATTGAGTCAAGTGTAAAACGAGCAGCAACCTCTGCAACCCTTGTTGAGCCTTTTGTGATAACCATAAAGTTAATAAGTACAAGTATTGAAAAAACAATAATACCGATAACATAATTCCCGCCGACAACGAAATTTCCAAAGCTGGTTATGATATCGCTCACTTCTTCGGGTCCCTCATGTCCATGACTTAAAATCATTCTCGTTGAAGCCACATTTAGCGATAGTCTAAAGAGAGTTATGATTAAAATCAGTGTTGGAAATGTTGTTAAATCTGTCGGTTTTGGAACATAGAGCGATATTAGCAGAATTAAAACAGAGAGCGCTATGGATACGGTAAGCAAGACATCGAGCATAGCTGAGGGCAGAGGAACGATAATAATAGCCAAAATAGCCATTACAAATATAACGACACTTAAGTCTTTTTGACCTAACAAAAAGTTTAAAGTTGTGCCGATTTGCTGTCTTGTTGTTAGTTTTTTTGCCAAAGTTCTACTCTAAAATATCTGCTAAAGTTAAATCTGCTAAAAAAGAGTCTATCTTTCCTTGTAATTTATTTAAAAATGGCCATAATGAACATAGAGGTGCTTTACCCGATGGGCATGAGTACATCGATGGAGCACAATCAAAAACGGCAGGGGCTTTTCCCTCAACAGAGGACATAACATCAAGCATATTTATATTTTTTGGTTCTAGCAGAAGTGCAAAACCGCCGTTAACGCCTTTGTATGACTTCAAGATACCATGTTTTGCCATTGCTTGAAGGATTTTTGCTAAAAAACTTTTTGGAATTGAGAGCTGATTTGAGAGTGTTTCACTATCCATTGGAGCAGAAGCTTTTGACAAAACAATAAGTGAGAGTATTGCATACTCACTAGCACGAGTTATTAACATATTATTACTTTATTTTTATTTTTTGATGTTACGCTCCAAAGGGAACAAGTCCCCTTTGGAGGGAGGGACAGATGTCCCTTCCAACCCCCTAAAGCTACGAAAAACAAGTTTTTCGAGAACTATAAGGTGCTTTTATGCACTTATCTATATAAAGAGCATATAACATTGGTTCTTTACTTTCGTAAATTATATCAAAAGAAGTTGAAATTAAAGTAGAAATAAGATATTATTTCACTTCAACTTTATACACTAAATATGTGTAACTGTTAGATTAAAATACCTTTTGGAGGCTATTATGGCTTTAAATTCGGCTAAAAAACAAGAAATTGTTGCAAAATACGGTCGTGGTGAGAATGACACTGGTTCAAGTGAAGTTCAAATCGCACTATTAACAAACAGAATCAGTGAACTAACTGAACACTTAAAAGTGTTTACAAAAGATCACGCTTCAAGACTTGGTCTTTTAAAACTAGTAGGACAACGCCGTCGTCTTATGAAGTATTTTAAAAGAAAAGATAAAGATGCTTATCTTAAACTTGTAGCAGAATTAGGTATTCGCGACAATATCTAGTTAGCGTTCAAAACTTTTAGACGGAGTTATGCTTCGTCTAAATCCCACTCTTTCCTATCAATCACAAAACAAACTTTGAACTTAAAATGCACAATCTGAGGAATTTTGATAATATACATCTTTAGATAATATTGAAATAATTTTAAGGATATAAAATATGTGTAAAGATTGCGGTTGCAGCGTTGTAGAACATAGCCATTCACACGGCGGGGAAACTCATTCACACGAACATAAAGATTCACATCATCAACATCTGCATGACAATCCGCAGTTAAACGACCCTAAAACCATCTCTGTTATAACAAAAATTTTAGATAAAAACGACCAAGAGGCACAGCATAACAGAGAGCACTTTAACTCCCACGGAGTTCTTTGCATAAACCTTATGAGCAGTCCAGGAAGCGGAAAAACAGCGCTTTTGGAGAGCTTGTCGGATTTGGGCGAGTTTAAATTCGGTGTGATTGAGGGCGACTTAGAGACAAGCCTTGATGCGGACAGACTAAAAGCCAAAGGCATTGAGGCTCATCAGATTCAAACGGGTTCTGCATGCCACCTTGATGCGTTTATGGTTCACAAAGCTCTCCATCACATGGATTTGGACAATATGGATGTCTGTTTTATAGAGAATGTCGGAAACCTCGTCTGCCCTGCAAGTTATGATGTCGGGAGCCACTTAAATATAGTGCTTGTTAGTATTCCCGAGGGCGAAGATAAGATAGCCAAATATCCGGTTATGTTTCGCAAAGCGGATTTGATTTTATTTACAAAAACTGACCTTCTTCCGTACTTTGAGTATGACATGAAAAAAGAGAAAGAGACGGCAAGAAAACTAAAACCAAATGTTGACATACTCGAAGTAAGCACTAAAGATGTGGAGTCATTAAGAAAAGTTTCTCAGTGGATTAGGTTTAAAATGGAGATGAGATAATGTGTTTGTCCATTCCAAGCAAAGTAGTTAAAATAGACAAGAAAAGCGGCGTAGCAACGGTTGATACTATGGGCGTGCAAAGAGAAGCAAGTCTGGCACTTGTCGGTGATGAAGATATAAAAATAGGCGATTTCGTTCTTTTGCATATCGGTTTTGTTATGAACAAGATTGATGAAAAAGAGGCACTTCTGAGTCTTGAGGCATTTGCAAAAATAGTTGAGCTTATGGACGAGGAAGAGCAGCTTTAATGAAGCAATTAGAGCTTAAAAATCTCTACGATGACTTTAGAGATGCCAAGACCATAAAAGCGTATGCAAAAATCATAAACGAAGACGCTACTCTTTTAAAAAATCCAATCAACATCATGGAGGTTTGCGGCGGACATACACATACCATCATGAAGTATGGACTTCTTCAACTTTTACCCTCCAACATCAAGTTTATCCACGGTCCGGGCTGTCCGGTTTGTATCATACCAAAAGAGCGCATCGACCATGCCTATGTTTTGGCAATGCAAGAAGATGTGATTTTGGTAACCCTCGGCGATATGATAAAAGTTCCCGGAAGCAAAGGTAGCCTTCAAGATGCAAGAAGCAAAGGAGCAAATGTCCGCTTTGTTTACTCTCCGCATGATTGTCTAAAAATCGCTCATGAGAATCCAACTAAAAAAATCATCTTTTTTGCCATAGGTTTTGAGACGACCACGCCGATGACCGCCGCACTTTTAGATGCCGTTATAAAGCAGAACATCAAAAATATTTTCTTCCACATAAACCATGTAACGGTTCCAGAAGTAATGAGAGAGCTTATAGACTCCAGAGATATACATGTAGATAGTTACAACAACAAAATAGACGCATTTCTTGGGCCATCGCATGTAAGCGTTATAAGCGGAAGCAAAATCTATGAAGAGTTTCCGCGTGATTATAATCGTCCCGTGGTAGTTTCAGGCTTTGAGCCTGTAGATGTTATGCAAGCGATTAGCATGATAGTTAAGCAATTTATAGAGGGCAGATGCTTTCTTGAAGTAGAGTATAAACGACTTGTAACTTATGAGGGAAATCTCAAGGCGCAAGAGTTGATAGAGAAATATTTTGAGCAAAGAGAGCTTTTTAAATGGCGAGGTTTAGGCAATATCCCAAAAAGCGGACTAAAACTAAAAGAAAAATTTAAAGAGTATGATGCAGAGGTAATCTACAAAGATGTTCTGCCGCTCGGCGAGATAGAAGACCACAAACTCTGCATTTGCGGAGATATACTAAGAGGTATGGCAAACCCTCCTGAATGCACTCTCTTTGGAACTGCTTGCAAGCCTACTTCACCCATCGGAAGCTGTATGGTAAGCAGCGAGGGCGCGTGCGCAGCGTACTATAAATATGGGAATTTGATATAATGTTTTATAATAAAATCTAAGGTAGAAATATGAGCTATAAGCCGCCATTTACGATAAATGCAAAAATTATCAATCTTTTAAGCCTTATAAGCGAAAAAATCGGCGAGTTTTCTTTGTTAAAAAAACAGCCATTTAAATTAAGAAAGGCTAGTCGTATAAAAACTTTAGCAGGAACTTTGCAAATAGAGGGAAATACGCTAGATGAAGAGAAAATAACTGCACTGCTTGAAGGTAAAAGAGTTTTAGGAACACCAAGAGAAGTTGCAGAGGCAAGAGGTGCAATAGAACTTTACAATACAATGCAAGAGCTTGATTTTAAATCTCAAAAAGACTTATTAAAGTCCCACAAAATACTCATGCAAGAGCTTTTAAAAGATAATGGACAATACAGAAAAGCAAATGTCGGAGTTGGCGGAAAAAGCGGAGTTACACATGTCGCACCGCCGTATGGCAGAGTTCCTGATTTAATGCATGATTTGTTTGAATGGTTAAAAGAGACGGATATGCATCCTATTTTATCTAGCAGCGTGTTTCATTATGAGTTTGAGTTTATTCATCCTTTTAGTGATGGAAATGGAAGGGTTGGAAGGTTTTGGCAATCTTTGATACTTTATAACTATAAAAAAATATTTGCTAACCTTCCAATAGAGAGTATGGTGCATCAAAGACAAAATGAGTACTATAAAGCGCTTGAAGATTCGGGAAGTGCGGGTGAGAGTACGCCATTTATAGAATATATGCTTGAAGTTATATTGGATACGCTAAAAGATGTTGAAAAAGAGAATATACCAAATAATACACAACAAAATGCACAACAAAATGCACAAGAAATTATGGATGCTATAAAAAAAGATAAGTATATAACAATCAAACAACTCTCGGTTATATGTAAACTCGGCACAAGAACAGTGCAAAAAATTATTAATGAGCTCAAAGAGCAAAATAAGATAAAAAGAGTTGGTGCAAATAAAGGCGGATATTGGGAAGTGATAAAATAATTTATGAGGATAAAAAATGCAGCATCGTGACATACCAAAAAAAACCAAAGAAGACGGCGATGATTTAAAATTCGCACCATATGCTTCAAGAGTTGCGCAAGGAATATTAAATTATTCACAAGATGAGACATTTATTATATCTCTTGAAGGAGAGTGGGGAAGTGGTAAGACAACTCTTATAAATTTTATAAAAGAAGATTTGAAAAATAAGAGAGATAAAGTTGAAATTTTAGATTTCAATCCTTGGCTTATCACTGATATGAATCAGGTTGTGAAACTTTTTTTTGATGAGTTAATGAAAATCATTCTTTCTGTGACGACAAAAGCAAAAAAAGATGAGTTTAAAAAAGATGTTAAAAAATTTATTGCTGCTATCGCTCCTGATAGCGTAAGTATAGGTATAACTGATGCCATAAAAGCCAAATACAACATAGCAAAACGATTTCAAGATGAAGATAAAGATAATCTAGAAAAAATCAAAGAAAGAATAAATGAGTATTTAAAAGGATTAGAAAAAAAAATAGTTATTATAATAGACGACATAGATAGACTTACAGACAAAGAAACTGAGTTTATATTTAGGCTCACAAAAGGAATTGCAGATTTTGATAATCTGATTTATATACTACTTTATGATAAAGGTGTGGTGTCAAAGTCACTTGAAAAATTCAAATCTGAAAATGGTCAAAAATATCTTGAAAAGATAGTTCAATACCCGTTAAGTGTTCCAAAGCCACATAAAACTACGATAAAAAATTTATTATTTAAAGAGCTAGATGAGATACTTGCAAAGCTTGATGCTGAAAATGTAAAGTATATTTTTAATAAAGAAACATGGAGTCAAGTTCATTTGGTAATTGATAAATATATAAAAACTGTAAGAGATATAAATCAGATTGTAAATATTGTTTCTTTTGAATATCCGATTATTGCAACAGAAGTGAATTTTACAGATTTTTTTATAATTTCTCTTATCAAACTAAAAAATCACGCTCTTTATGAATTAATTAAAAATAAGCCTAGTGATTTTTTTATTTATAAATATAGAGGTAATAAAGAGGAAGAAGAAATAAAAATAATTCGAGATAACTTTAATGAAAATTTAAAAGAGTTTCATGATTTTAGGGATTTGTTGGAGATATGTTTTCCTATCTTTTCGGATTATAGCTATAGAACTATAGGAAGCCATAAAACGAAATATATCGGTGATATTAATTATTTTGAAAATTATTTCTCTTTTTCAATATCTGATGACAAAATTTCCATGAAAGAATATTACACTCTAAAAGAAAAGCTTTTAAGTTCGGATTTTGAAGGTTTTAAAGAAGCATTACTAGAAGTTGATAAGCAACAAAAAAGTCAATATTTTTTAAACATGTTCTATGAATTTAAAGATTCTATGGAAACAGAAGAGATTGAAAATGCTTTTTATAATACTTTAAAAATCTGTAAACTGTTGAAAAGTGAAAATATAAGTTCATATTTTAATGCATCATATAATTATAAAAATTTTGGGTACAGTTTACTTTTAGAGCATAAAGATGTAGATGATTTTCTTTTAGATTTTTATAAAAATGACAATGATGTATCATTTATAATTAAAGTTGAATTATTAAAGGATATTAACGAAGAAATTGCAAAAGAGCATAGTGATAAAAAAGTAATTGTTGCGAATAAAACTCTTGAAGAACTTAATAAAATTGTTAAAGAAAAATTAGAAAATATCACACTAAGCAATATTTTGGAAGGTTTGCATCCATCATATATAGTTTATATATATAAAGATTTTGAAGCTTTATTAGAAAAATTATCAACAGAGTTAAAGGATTATATTTTTAAAGACAGCGAAAGTTTTTTTGAAATTCTAAAAGTATTTGAAAGAGTTAGTAAGATTAGCTCGTCTAATAAAGGAGTTTATGATAAACACTCAATTGCAAAAGATAATCTCTCAAAATTGATAGATTTAAATGAAGTAGAAGAATATATAAAAAATTTAAATGTATCAACACTGTCCGATGAAGAAAATATTTTGTTAAGCTATTGGAATAATAATGATAGATGGTAAATAGGAAATTCATATGACTAAAACAATAACCCTAGCCCACGGAAACGGCGGGCAAGAGAACAACCTCCTCATCTCTGAAGTGTTTTACAAAGCATTTAAAAACGACATCCTAGACAAAAGCGAAGATGCGGCGATTATCCATAACGGGGAGCTTGCGTTTTCAACCGACAGTTTTACAGTTTCGCCTCTCTTTTTTGCAGGTGGAGACATAGGAAAACTTGCAGTCTGCGGAACTTGCAACGACCTTGCTATGATGGGAGCTGCACCGAAATATTTGACATGCAGCGTAATAATCGAAGAGGGTTTTGAGACTAGGGAATTAGAGAAAATTGTAAGAAGCATGAAAAAAGAGCTTGAGGTAAACGGGGCTGTGATTGTCGGCGGCGATACCAAAGTCGTGCCAAAGGGAAGCGTGGACAAAATATTTATAAACACAACGGGAATCGGCGAAGTTCTAAAAAAAGGCATTAGTTCCAACAGCATAACCAAAGATGACATCATCATTGTAAACCGTGACATAGGGTGCCATGGGGCGGCTATTTTTGTTGCACGGGAGGGCATCGAGATGAGCAGTTCACTCCGCAGCGATTGCGAGTCGCTTTTTCCTCAGGTAAAAGCTCTTCTTGATGCGAACATAGATATAACGGCAATGAGAGACGCAACCAGAGGCGGAGTGAGTGCGGTTTTAAACGAGTGGGCAAAGCAGTCAAATATCTGCGTGGAGGTCGAAGAGGAGAAAATCCAAGTAAGGGATGAGGTGAGAGGAATTTGCGAAATGTTGGGCTTTGAAGCGACCGCCTTGGCAAATGAGGGCACTTTTATTCTCGCCGTTAAAAAAGAGGATGCGCTTAGAGCGGTTGAGATTTTAAAAACTTTTGAGAGTTGCAAAGGTGCCGCGATAATCGCCAATGTAACAGATGCTTACACAAAAAAAGTGGTTTTAAATAGCAGTTGGGGAACAAAGAGATTTTTAGATACTCCAAGCGGCGAACTGCTTCCTAGAATCTGTTAAGAATATGAAAATCCTTTTAATCGTATCCGCATTTAATTCTCTTACGCAAAGAGTTTTTTGTGAACTTAGAGATATGAAGCATACCGTATCTATGCAGTTTGCCCTAAACGATAAGGAGATAATGGAAGAAGTTGAAAAATTTAAACCTGACATTATATTTTGTCCATATCTGAAAAAATATCTCCCATGTGAGCTTTTTTTAAAAACTCCCACCTTTATACTTCATCCCGGAATCAGAGGCGATAGAGGTCATAACGCGCTAGACCATGCCTTGAGGGATGGCAAAAAAGAGTGGGGAGTCGTTATACTCAAAGCCGATGAAGAGTTTGATAGCGGAGATATATACGCACAAGTAAGGTTTGGGATGAGAGATACATATAAGGCTTCACTCTATAGAAACGAGGTGGCTGAGGCTACTTCAAAGGCTCTTAAAATTTTTCTGCAAAACCTGAATGACAAAGATTACAAGCCTACGCCTCAGCTAAAAACTCCGATGCACCTATATTTGACACAAGAAGAGAGAGCCATAGATTGGCAAAATGACACTGCCCAAGAGATTGTAAAAAAGATACATGTGAGCGACAGTTTCCCAGGCGTAAAAGATGAGTTTTTGGGAGTCGAGTGCTACCTCTTTGGTGCATGGAGAGAAGATGAGCTCAAAGGCAATCCGAAGGAAATAATCGCAAAAAGAGACGGAGCTGTCTGTGTCGGAGCCATTGACGGAGCGCTTTGGATAACTCATATGCAAGAAGCGGGCAGGTTCAAGCTTCCATCTACTTATGTTCTAAAAGAGAAGATAAAAGGCGTTAAAGAGATTCGTACTCCTCTTGTTGTGGAGTATGGGCAAAAAACTTTTCATGAGATAAGCTCTAAAGCAATAGGCGAAGTGGGATATTTGTATTTTAACTTTCACAACGGTGCTATGAGTTCTGAACAGTGCATAAGGCTAAAATATGCGTTTGAGTATTTAAAAGAGAGCTGTAAAGTCATAGTTTTGATGGGCGGAGCGGATTTTTTCAGCAACGGAATCCATCTAAACATACTCGAAGACTCCAAAAAACAGGGAGAAGACGGCTGGAGTAACATTAATGCCATGAACGATGTCGTAAAATCAATATTGAGTGCCGATGATGTCATAACCGTTGCGTCTTTGGGTAAAAATGCGGGAGCGGGTGGGGTTTTTTTGGCTCTTGCCTGTGACTATGTAATTGCGAGAGAGGGAGTTGTTCTAAACCCTCACTATAAAACTTTGGGTCTAAGTGGGAGCGAGTACCACACTTACACTCTGCCAAAGAGAGTCGGCGAAACAGTGGCAGATAAACTTCTAAACGACTGCCTCCCCATAAGCGCAAAAAAAGCTTTTGAGATTGGTATGGCAGATAAGATTTACGAAGATAGAAATTATTTTGATAAACTAAATGAATTTGCTCAGTCATTGGCAGAAGATGAAGAGAGGTACAGTGACTTTTTATATGAAAAAGAAGTGTGGTTATCTAAAGAGATTGACACTATAGAACAGAAAAAAGAGCAGGAGTTAAAAGTAATGTATAGCGAATTTTGGGATGAAGATAGCACTTTTCATAAACTGCGTCATGAATTTGTCTATAAAACATGTCAAATCCAAACACCGCAGAGATTAAAATCGTACAAGTACGATGGGCTTCCTGCCGAAGGAAACTAAGCGTTAGCGTAGATAGCGGGATTACTCCCGATATCGTTATATAATAAACAAGGGGTTCCCTTTGTTTTATGAAATAAAATCAAGGAATATAAATGCATGAGTACTCTATTGTCCAATCACTTTTGGATTTATGCGAAGAGAACGCACAAAAAAACAGTGCCCAAAAAGTCACCAAGGTTGTAGTAAAAATAGGCGTGATGAGCGGAGTGGAACCGGAGCTTTTAAAAACTGCATTTGATACTTTTAAAGAAAAAACTCTCTGCCAAAATGCCGAATTTATAGTAAATATTCAGCCCATCGTCATAAGGTGCAACAGTTGCCAAAATGAAGCGGTTTTAAAAGAGATAGCGTATTGCTGTCCAAAGTGCCAAAGCGGAGATGTCGCCGTGATTGACGGCGAAGAGATGTACCTTATGCAGTTAGAGCTTGAGTAGACAAGAGCTTAGAGAAAAATCTCCACCGCTCTTTTTAAATCTTCCTCTGTGTCTATCCCAAAACCTGTACTTGCGACTTTAACCATGCTTATCTTTTTTTGGTGGTAAATCGCACGAAGCTGTTCGAGTTTTTCAATATCTTCTATCGGTGCATCTTTAAGATTACAAAAGTCATGCAGGCTTTTTTTGCTAAATCCATATATGCCGATATGCCCGAAGTATTGAGCTTCTCCGCTTCTGTTGTATGGAATCGGCGAGCGGGAAAAGTAGATGGCGTTATCGCTGTCATCAAGTACCACTTTTACTAAGTTTGGGTCTTTTGCCGCTTCATCGTTTATGGAGTTGTAACAGCTTGCCATAACAAAAGGCTCACCGGCTTTTTTCAAAGCTTCCAATCTTTTTATAAGCATCTCTACAACCTCTGTCTCTATGAAAGGCTCGTCTGCCTGCACATTTATAACCAGTTCATCATCATCAAGATTTAAGATATTTGCACACTCGTTTATGCGGTCTGTTCCGCTTTTGTGCGTTGTTGAGGTGAGCATTGCCTCTATCCCATATTTTTTACATGTAGAAATAATAATTTCATCATCCGCTGCTACTACAACTCTTCCTAGGTGTGCAACTCTTTGCGCAGTTCTGACAACCATCGGCAACCCGCCGATGTCCGCAAGTACTTTTTGCGGGAATCTTGTTGAAGCAAGTCTAGCTGGAATAATTATCATTTAATGCCTTTAAGATATAATTTTAGAATTATATCAAAAAATGGATTTTTAGGAATTTTTATATGCTTCTTTACCAGCCGCAAGATGGATATTGTTACAATAGCGACTCTATCTTCTTGTACGATTTTATAAACTCTTTTAAACCAAGCAAAAAGGTTTTGGATGTCGGAGCAGGGTGCGGTGTAGTCGGACTTTTGGTTGCAAGAGATAACAAAAAAGTCGAGCTTGAAGCGGTTGAGAAGCAGGATGTTTTTGTAGAGTATGCAACGATTAATGCAAGAGTTAATAAAATAGAGTATAAAATTCACAAAAAAGATTTTTTAGAGCTTGATGAAGATGTGAAGTATGACTACATCATCTCAAACCCTCCGTTTTATCATGACGGGGTGACCAAAAGTCAAAATGAGATGTTATTAAATGCACGATATAATATCAACTTACCGTTAAATAAATTTTTTAAAAAGGTCTCAAGGCTCCTAAATCCGAGGTCTCATTTTATATTTTGTTACGACGCGTCTCAGTTTGGGCTGATTTGCTCAGAGCTTGAGAAGGTAAAGATGAGAGTTGAGGATGTGCAGTTTGTACATCCAAAAGAGGATAAAGTCGCCTCTTTAGTAATGATACACGCTAGAAACGGCTCAAAATCGCTTATGAAAATTTGGCCGCCGTTTATCAGTTTTGTAGCAGACGAGTTTTCGCAAAAGGCAAGAGATATATATGAAAAAGCACGGACACAAAGTATAAAATGTCAAATATAATTAAAAAAGAGGGATTTGGCTACTCATTTGACGCTCGCGCATGTTCGGCTTGTCAGGCAAAATGTTGCACGGGCGAGAGCGGATATATATATGTCAATGCCGCGGAGATAGAGAGTATCTCTGATTTTCTTGGATTGAGCGTTAATGATTTTACACAAAATTATCTCTTTAAAAATGGGTATAAATACTCAATAAAAGAGAGAAAATTTAATGACAGCCATGAGTGTGCATTTTATGATAGAACTTCAAACGGATGTGCCATCTATGAAGTACGACCGACTCAGTGCAGAACATTTCCTTTTTGGGACTATTTCAAAACCAGAGTTGATGAGTTAAAACTTGAGTGTCCGGGGGTTGTCGATGTATAATTTAGTAAAATCATCTTTTTTTGTGCTTTTTTTTATGCTGTTTAGCGGTTGTGTTGCAACGCAGCCTTCTGCCAAAAAAGGGTATGAAAAGAGTTTTGAGTATGAAGATATGTATATACTCTCAGCACTCCATTTAGAAGAGATTGGTGATCACAATAACTCGTCAAATTTGTTTAATACCCTCTATGAAGCGTCAAACAAAAAAGAGTATCTCTACCGCTCTTTGAGAAACGATTTGGCTGCTAATGAAAATGGGAGAGCTATCAAGAGGGTTGATGAGATTTCAAAAAACAGCATTGATGATTTTGAACTGACAAGAATTAAAACAATAGCGCTGGTTAAACAAAATAAGTTAGATGAAGCAAAAAAGTTGGCAACTCGTCTTGTTGAAGCATCAAAAAGCGTTAATGATTATCTTTTAGTGAGTGAAATATATGTGAAACTTAAAGAGTATGAGAGTGCTCTTAAGTATTTGGAGGGCGCATATATTAAAGAAAATAACGAAAAAATCTTAGAGAGCATAGCTGTTATTTTGTATGTTAATCTCGACAGAAAAAAAGATGCCATAGCTCAACTTGAGACACACTCAAGAATCCATGGCTGCTCAGTTTTTATATGCAGCAAACTTATAGGATTTTATAGCAACGACAATAATATAGACGGTCTTTTGTCAACTTATTTAAGGTTATATAAAATAGAGTTTAGCAGAGATATAGCCGCAAAAATAGTTCAAATATACGGCTATAAAAAAGATTTCTTAAAAATGACAGAGTTTTTAGAAGAGAGCAGGAGCGATAACGAGCTGCTGTTACAACTCTATATTCAAGCTAGAAATTATAAAAAAGCAGCAACAATTGCGAATGAACTCTATGAAGAGAACGGCGATGTTACGCTTCTTGGCCAGAGTGCTATTTTTGAGTATGAAAGCAGTGAAGATAAGAGCGATAAAGTTATGCAAAAAAGTGTTATAGCGAAACTTAAAGAGACTATAGAGACAAAGAGAGAAGGGATGTACTTAAACTATCTTGGCTACCTTCTCATCGACCATAGTATTGATATAAAAAAAGGTATTGATTATATAAAAGAGGCGTTAAAAATAGAGCCAAATTCAATCTACTATCTTGATTCGCTCGCATGGGGATACTATAAGCTTGGAGATTGTAAAGAGGCTGCTAAAATTATGAAAAAAGTTGAAAATATGGATGGAAGCAGCAATGAAGAGGTTGTAAAACATATTGAGACTATAAAAAAATGCAATGAAAGTAAAAAAAAGTAAAAGGGCAAAAATAGAAAATGATTTTAGATGAAATAATTAAAAAAACAAAAGAAGATTTGGTAAAAAGAGAAAAAGAGTTCTCGCTTGATTGGCTTGGGCGTTCGCTGGCTTTTAACGCAAGAGCTCCAAGAGATGTATTTCCTTATCTTAGAGCAACAGAGGAAGACCCGTATAGAATAATTGCCGAGGTAAAAAAAGCCTCTCCTTCAAAGGGCGTTATTCGTGAAAATTTCGACCCCATAGCAATTGCACAAAGCTACGAAAGAGGCGGTGCAAGCGCCATTTCAATTCTTACAGAACCTCACTTTTTTCAGGGAAGTTTGGACTATTTGGGACAGATTAGAAGATATGTGGGAATTCCGCTGCTTAGAAAAGATTTTATAGTATCTAAATATCAGATTTTAGAGGCAATGGTTCACGGTGCAGACTTTATTTTGCTTATTGCAGCGGCTCTTAGCAAGGGTGAGCTAAAAGAGCTTTTGGGCTACACGAGACATTTGGGCATGGAAGCGCTTGTTGAGGTACACGATAAAAGTGATTTGGTAAAAGCCATCTATGCGGGAAGCGACATTATAGGGATAAATCATAGAAATTTACAAACTTTTGAGATGAATATGAACCTCTCTTACGAGTTGATACCTCTCATTCCAAACGGCAAAATAATCGTTGCAGAGAGCGGTATATATGAACACGGACAGCTGGAAGATTTAAGTAAAGCCGGAGTTGACGCGTTCTTGGTCGGTGAATCGTTGATGAGACAAGATGATGAGGAAGAGGCGCTCAAAAAACTGAAATATGGAGAAAGTAAAAACGCCTAGAAAGAGGCGAATGCCTCGCAGCGCGCTTAGAAAACTGAAGTTTGGCTAAAATTAAAACAATGGCTCAACACGCATAAATTGAGCCAAAATATTTTTATACTACCGTCATGCTAAAGGTAAGAGCAGGGTCGTTAGCTTGCGTTAAAGAGTGCGAACCGATTGTAAAGTTTGTCATATCTCCGTTATCTGTATCTGAAATAGTCACTCTGCTTCCTTGTGCATTATTTACCAAATCTAAGGTAAAAGTGGTGCTACTAAACCAATCATCTAAAACATCCGCATCAATTTTCATAATGTTTGTCGATACTATCTGGTCAAACTCCAATCTTTCTATATTACTAAACATATCTGCATCGTTAAATGTTAGAGTGCTATTTGCTAAAGTTGTGCGTATATCAACCAAATCACTTCCGGCGCCACCGTCTATGTTCAATTTTCCGGCATTTAAAGCAGTGTAATCAACATAAAAAATATCATTCCCTGTGCCGCCAATAAAATTTATCTCTCCATTAACATCGGTAAAATTTTTATTATTTGCATAAAATGATCTCCCGCTGTTATTTAGAGCTTGAACATTGAGTGTGGAAGTAGCGTCTAAATTAAAAGTTTCGAAAGTATTGTAGTAATTGTCCGTCATGTTGATGGTTTGATTTGTTCCGAGTTTCAAAGTGTCTGTTCCACTGCTTGCATCAAGGTATAACTTACCGGTAAAGTTGCTTAAATCTATTGTGCTAAAGTCAAAAGTATCATTACCAGTCGTACCGTAAAGATAAAAACTACCACTCCCTGTTATGCTGCTAAACTGAGTGAATTGAGATATATTAAGATAAGAGGTGTAAGACCCAATATCGAGTATTTCGAGGTCGCTGATAGTCATAGCTCTAAGATTTACATTTTGAACTAACTTAAGTGTGTCAACTCCTCCATTTCCATCTAAGATTTCACCCGAAGTGTTTCTAGCGATAATAGTGTCAGCCCCCGCACCGCCATATAGTTTATCTGTGCCACTCCAACCATCAAAGTACATGCCGCTACTATCCGCAGTCATAGTATCATTTCCCCTGCTTCCGATTATTCGTTCAATGCCTGTAAAAGTATCTAAATAACTGCCATCTGCTAATGTGGAAAAAGTAATGGAACCGTCTCCTCCTCCCGTCATATTTACGGTCATAGCATAATTGTGATTTGTTCTTGAGTAATCAAGGGTATCGATTCCCTCTCCTCCGTGATACGCATCTTTGTCTGAAGCAGCGTCATATTTTATGCTTCCATAAAAAGTATCATCTCCTTTACCTCCGTACATCGTGTCATTTCCGTTACCGCCGGTTATTGAGTCATTTCCGCTTAATAAATTAGCTACATCATCTCCATAAATCGTATCATTATCGTTTCCGCCATCAATAACATCATTACCGGCCATGCCGTATATAGTGTCATTTCCATAGTATCCATTTAAAACATTGGCTTGAGAATTGCCATATATTGTATCTATACCGTTTGAAGCTCCAAGACCTTCAAATTCATAAGCTAGATTTACTCCCCCGTTTCCATTATATCCATCTATCCAACTAGCACCGTTCCAATATTGTATGGTTCCTGCTTCGGTAATTTGAAGAGTTTGATTGGCAGTGAGTCCGTCATCATAAAGCTCTAAATAATCCACACCGTTGCCACCCCATGATATGTCTAAACCAGCTCCAGACCGGATATAGTCATTTCCATCTCCGCCATAGAGTGTGTCATTACCGCCTCTGCTCTCGAGTCTGTCATTGCCGTCAAGTCCCCAGAAAATTTCTGCATAGTTACTTCCGTAGATAAAATCACTTCCGCTAGTAGCTCTTATTTGCTCAACACTTTTAATAAGGTCAATCAATCTACTTGTAGTCGTCTCTTTAACCATTACAAAATCAGTGCTGTTTAGGTCAACCGTTATACCCTGTATCTGCTGCATAAAGCTTGGGTTTAGTGCATTGTATGTATAGTCTGCAGGATTGTAGGTAATCCAGTCACTTCCTGCTCCTCCGTCAATAAAATCATAGCCGCCACCTGCAAAAATGCGGTCATCTCCCGAACCTGATTCTATGAAGTTGGTGCTTCCGTTTCCATAGATGGTATCTGCAAAGTTGGAGCCGCGGATATCCTCTACATTGATGATTGTATCTTTTATATCAAAAGAACCGTCATCATATCCGGCATAGTCAAACTCCTCTGAATTAGGTCTGTCAAAGCGAATAATCATTCCTTGTGAGGCATTTGCGTAGCTGAGTGTGTCCGTATCGGCTCCACCGTCTATAAAATCGTTTCCGCTTCCAGCAAATAGTGTATCGTAACCATCTCCGCCAAGCAGTGTGTTATTGCCGCCTCGTCCATCTAAAGTATCGCTGCCTCCAAGACCAGACAAGATATTATCTGCAAGAGCATTTCCATAAATAGTATCGTTGTAGTTGCTGGCTATAATATTTTCTATGTCTTCAAGAACATCATAACCTATGGTCTGAAGATTTTCTAAGCCAACTTCTGTGAGCGTCGTGGTTATTGCATTACCGTTCTCGTCGTAATCAAATTGTCCATCTCTGTTTGCAAACTTTGAGATGGCATTGATTTTGTCATCTGTATCTATAACTCCATCTTGGTTTACATCGATACCCAGTCCATCTACATGCACACCGTCCAAATCAACATATATCCCTTTATAAGAGGCGAGCATATCTATATCAAGAGAGTTTGCAATAGGGTTGCCGCCTCCATCTAAAAGTACATAAGTTCCGCTAAGTTTTGCGCTCTCATCAACAGATATAAGACCCTCCGCTTCAAGTAACTTTACCTCGCTAATCTCAAAGCTTTTTACCGACTCATAGCTGAGAGTATCATTTCCTGCATACTTTTGGGCATCTACCCCGTCAGTGTCGCCATAAATGTAATTTGTGCCGCTTCCTCCATAGAGTGTGTCATCTCCTGCATTGAGATAGACTGTGTCATCTCCTGCACCGTCATAAACTACATCTTTGACTATACCTCCGTAAATGGTGCTATTTCCGCTGCCATCTTTTATGATGTTGTAGTTTGTCTCTTTGGATAGAATAAACCCTTCATCTTCTGCATCTGTAAAATCAGTTTTATTGTATGTGTAGTCGCCTGCGGAAGTTATATCTTTAAGAGCAAAAGTATATTCATTAGTATATGACTGGTTAGAGCCGATGTCTGTAGTCCCAATATAAGCCGTATCAAGTTTATAGTTTGCCGTTATAGCAACATTAAATTCAGAAGATATGTCATTTGTGTACTCTATTACAAACTCTACACTCTTAAAGTTTGTAATAAAATTTTCACTATCATAAGAGATTTCATTTCCTAATGCATCTTTAAATACCATCTGCTCTTTAGTAATAGTAGAGCCGCTTATAGGATTTCCATCTTTATCGAGAATTGTTACACCCACGGGAAGACCGCTGAGTACAAAACTATCGACATAAAAACCCTCCGGCATCTGTGGCTCAAATCTTAAAACCCTTGAAAGAGATGAAGAACCCTCGGCTCTAATAATCATATCTTCGCTTCTTTGGCTCATATCGATTGTTTCTGGCTCAAATTGGTTGGTTATGGAAGCAAATTCATAGCCGTTTATGCTTCCGTCACCGCCTAATATTTCAACTTGACCATCATCATTTATAATCTCTTCGTATGGTGTTTGATGTGCTGTTACCTTGAAGTAAAAAACCGGTTTAGCTGCATCTTCTACGGCTCCAAATGGTGGTAAATTCCCACCTTTTTGGGTGTATTGTCCAGTATTGAAACTTGTAAAATAATTCTCAACTACAACAGGAGTCGGGTCTTGAATTATGGTGCCAGAAGAGATCTCTTCGTATGAGTGTTTTTGGCTCTCTTTATAATCGTGCATGCCGGAGAATGGATCGATATAACTCTCTTGTTTGGCTGCTTCTTTAGATAATTTTTTTACCGTTTCTTCAAGCTCTTCAACAATTTTTTTAACTTTGTCTTCTTGTTGAATATCAGCCTCAACGGCTATGGAATTAAACGGTAAATCATTTACCTCTTTAACTTCTGAGAGAATCTCTCCAAGGGTAAGTACTTGAGAACCTGTCGCCAAAAAAGATGGCGGATTGTCACCGTATCCCATCAGTGCCATAGAGACAAATGTGAAAACGCCGCCATTTGGCATAGTTACAACAATATCGCCTCCGATGAGACGATAATCCAAAGAGTCAAGATTTATATCTTTCATATCATAAACAACATCATCGCCCGGACGAACATACACTGCTACATTTTGACCACTTGAAGGTGCTTTTTTTACAACAACTTTTTTGTTGTCGTACTGCAATATATCTTTTGTCTCAACCGGAATTTCTGTCGTTTGCACTGTATGGTTTTTGCTTTGCTCTTGCATGATATACTCCCTCGCTATTGCTTTGTTGTTTTTTATATGCCTTAGAGTTTACTACAAATTCTAAGAAAGATAGCTTTATTTTTTGCTTACTCTTTGTAAAAAAGTATTTGCAAAGGGGTAGCCATTTTTTTTGGATTTATCCATCCAAAAAAGTCCTTTTTCTTTGTCCTGCTCCACTCCGTACCCTTCATAATAAAAAAGTCCGACATAATATTGTGCTTTTGCGTATTCAGTGGCAGCGGCTTCAAAATACCAAAAAAATGCCTCTTCATAGCTCTGCTTTACAAGCTCACCGCTTCTATAAAAATCTCCAAGTTGCGTTTGTGCAAATTTGTTTCCTTTGTTTGCAGATGACTCAAGCCAAAAGAGTGTTTTATCATAATCTTTTGGTGTGCCCTCTGCACCGTAATACATCAAAGCCAGATTGAATGCTGCAACATTATCGCCAAGTTTTGCCGCTTTTTCATACCACTCAAATGCTTTTGTTAAATCTTTTTGTGTTCCTATGCCAAAGTAATACATTCGAGCCAAATTATTTTGAGCAGGAACAAGAGCACTCTTAGCAGCTTTTTCATATAAACTAAAAGCTCTCTTTAGAGCTTTGTCATCAAGCTTAAAAGTTTCATATAGCATGGCGAGGTTAAACTGGGCAAGAGTATAATCCTGCGCTGCGGAGCGTTCATATAGTTTCATTGCCTCTTTAATGTTTTTTTCTACGGCAATGCCGTTTTCATAAAAATATGCCAGTGTGTTTTGAGCGATTGCGTTTTCAAGAGCTGCCGATTTTTTTAGCCAATAAACGCTTTTGTGTAACTCTTTTTCGACCCCCTCACCATATTGGTACATAATGGCAAGATTATATTGTGCGTTTGAGTTGTTTTTATCTGCTGCAATAACAAAAAGCTCATGTGCTTTTGCAAACTCTTTGTTTTTATAAAACTTCATCCCTTTTTCAAAGTCGTTGGAATAAACAAAAGAGAAAAACAGCAGATGCAATAAGATTATTTTATTTATTTTCATCACAAACTCCAAATCTATTTCTCACACTATCTTTTACAAGTCCATTTTCAAACTCGTCTTTTACGGTGCAAGCTTGCATATCTTTTGCGGGTGCAATAAAATTAGTATTTTCTCTATCTCTATCTATAAAAAGTGCCAGTTTATTCCAAAATTTTTGAAGTTGATATTCTGATGAGTAGTATTTGCTTGTTTTATCCACACCAAAAGAGCCCTCAATCATAAGAGTTGCCAAGGTACCGCATGCGTCTTCTTCTACTTTGAGCATATAATCTTTATGGAGCAAAGTGTGAAAAACCAACTCTATTTTTGTAGCTTCAAGGCGGTCTCTGTATGAATCAACGATATATTCATCATCATTATCAATCAAAAAAGCATATTTTCCTGCAAGTAAAATATCATCCTTTGTATAATTTGGATAGTACTTTGAGGTAAGAAGTTCCTTGTGATTACAGCCGCTAAAGAGTAAAAAAATAGCGCCTAAACACAGAGTAAAAAGATTTTTTTTCATTTGCTCACCTTAATAATTACTAATAGCATCCAAGCCGATGCTTGCACATTCAAGGATATCTTTTTCATCTTTTATACTATCGCCAATTATTATAATTTCATTAGATTGTCCAATGTTTACGATAGTTCTTAGAAAATGCTTCTTGTCTCTGTCGTTGAAAATATTGTTGGTATAATCTTTGTTTATTCTTAAATAATCTAAGTGTAACTCTTCTAATTGTTCTATTGCAAAATCATTTATGTTAAATCTTTTTAAAATAATTTTTGCTCCAAATCTATGAATCTCTTGCGTGAATTTTTTAAATACTTCTATATTTGTAGAAGCATTATATGAAGTCATGCTAAAGATGATTTTTTTTGAAATATCTTTATTAAACAAAAACAAAGAGTGTAGCCAAGTTAAAAATTCATTGTCTTTAATGCTAAACATTGATAAGTTTATGACAATGGCGTATTTTAAATTATTTGTTTTGATATAAGATACAACTGATTCTATGATTTTTTTATCAAACGAAACTACAAGATTGATTTTTTCCGCAGCAGATATAAAAACACCGATAGAAAATTTTTCTTTATTTCTATCGTAGAGAATAGGAATAGCTTCTAGCATAATTATTGAGTTTGTTTCTATGCTTCTGGTCTCAAAACCATACTCCACTTCAAAAGAGTTGTTTTCTATGATTTCTCTGACATTTTGCTCAATAGCGCTGAATTTGTCTAGAACTTCTGACGGACTTACGATGTGATAGCAATTTTCGCTATTTTTAGCAATGTTGTATGCATCACTTAAGGAGTGTAGAATTGATTCTATAGTTCCGTATTTGTCAAAAGGAATAAAGCCGAAATAGGCAGATTTATTTTCTACTTCATAACGCATACCCATCTCTTTTAGCTCTTCTTCAAGGTTTTTTGAAAATTCTAAAACTTTTTCTTCATTTTCATTTTTAAAAATCATTGCAAACTCTGAACCAAAAAATCTATAAAGAGATGCTTCTTGTAAATCAAGTTCATAAAATTTGTTTTGAACAACATTTGTAAACTCTTCTATAAAGTGATTTGCTAAAGCTGAGCCGAATTTTTTTGTAAACTCTCCTAAAGACTCAAGCTTAATAGTTCCGATGAATCCATCTGAACCAACGATAAACATGTTTTTCAAATCCAATTCAAAAACTTTTTGATTTGGAAGCCCTGTTAAATCATCCGTAAAAATTTTTCTCTCTAAAATATTTTTATTGATATTAAGCTCGTTGAGCACTATGATATATTTTTTAGTTATTTTGTTTAGCAAATCAAAAGCTTCATCTATATCTTTGCTTATTGTTTCTTTTTTTGTATTGGGAGCAAGGTTATTGTTTAGTGTCTCAGTCATCGTGTCTTTGAAATATTTGATAGAATTTAAAAGCATTTTTTTGATAAAAACAATATATATTAGAGTAAACATTAAGCCTAGAATCGCCAAAGTAAGAAAATAATATGTCAGATATGTTTTTTGAAGAGATGCTATTTTTTCATTAAGTACTCTTTTGTCTATGATATATTCAATCTCTACAAAGGGTTTATCAAGTAAAGAGATGTTTTTTATCTGCTTTGAAAAAATATCAGCTGTTTCATTGTTCTTAAATGAGTCTTTATTAAAATCTTTTTTTGAGATTTCATACTCAAAATAGAGCTTGGAAATTGCGTTGATAAGCAACTCATTTTTGTATAAAAAAAACTTAAAGACTATCGGCTCTTGAGAGTTAAAATTTTTTGTACTCACTAGAGTGTAAATGTCATCAGAAAAAGTCGTAATATTTCCGTTTTTAGCGTCAGTTACAATATCGTTTATCTCCCAGTCGCTATTTTGTGCATAGTTAGAGTTGCGAAGAAGAGATTCTTTTGTAAATAGAAAGTTTTTATAGGATAGTTTTATGTAGTTGATTTCGGCTCTATCTGTCAATGATGCAAGCTTAAGGTAGATGCTCTCATAACTAGAGTTTAATAAATTTTTTTCTAAATCTTCAAAAATAACTTCTGTACTTTGCTTGACTCTCTCATCAAACTCATTTTTAAGTTCTGATTTGTAGCTGTGATAGCTATATACGAAAAGTAGAGTTACAGGAAGTAAAAAAAGCAAAATAGTCAGCGCAAATTTTATACCTAATGTAAACTTTGTTCTATGATTCAATTTTTATTCTTTTCTTCAGATATTTGTATATACTCAGTGTCGCCAAAAGAGCTTGATGGTGTGCCTAGTTCCAGATGATTATATTTTAAAAAGAGTTCTTGCTTGTCTTTAATATTTTCTACAATAGGATAATATTTAGCTTTTGTTTGTGCAGACAAATCGGCAATTCCTGCTTGTGCCTCTTCGTAAGTTGCAAAAACCCCGTATAAAATTTTAATCCACTCTGCATTTGTGCCATATCTTAGAACGAATGTTTTGTTGCTGATTTGCTCTTTGTCGATAAGAGCAATGGCATCATCAAGTTTAGTAAAGGTTGTAAGGTTTATAGTAAAGGCTCCTTTATCTGCTTTGAGAAACTTTTGTTTAAAATCTTTATTTGTAAAATATGGCTGTGGCAGTTTAGGTACAAGTTTTACTATTTTTGTTTTGATAACCTCTTTTTGTTGGGCGATTTCTTTAGGCTGCAACTCACTTAGAGCATCTAAAAATTTCTTATAAAGCTCTTTGATTTTAGCTATTGAGACAACTTCGTAATTTTTGTTTTGAGCTTTTTTCATACTATCAAGTTCATTGTTTGCAAGTTTGGAACTGCTATAAATTCCATACGCCATTGCATTTTTAAGTGTCTCTTTTTCAATCATATCAACAATAAAAGCCTGTTTTGTCGCATTATGTTCTTTTATAAAAGCAAAAGTGTCATACACAGAATCAAAACTGCTAATAAAAATTGTAAAATCGCTATCGTTGGCATCTAAAAATATATCTTTAAACATCAAAATATCTTCAAGCGTATCAACTGTTTTTATCTCTTTTTGTGGTGCAACTGTTTTTACATCAGGTGTTTGTGTTAGTATGTCCATGGTCGCAAAAGCTAGAGGATTATTTGCAAGTTCTGCATCTTTGGCATATTTGTTGTTGTATTTGCTTTTTGTAAAATCAATAAAACTTTCTTTTGTAGGGTCTAAATCAAAAAACGAAACAAGCTCGCCTGTTTCAAATAAAAGTTTAAAATAATCATTCAACCTATTTTGATAAGACTCAATAAGTGAGACCTGCGCACTATTAAGCTGTCTTTGGGCAATTAATAATATTTGCAAATCCTGTTCTCCGTTTTGAAAAGCTTCCCAATATGAAGAAACCATCAATTCAGAGGAATCGACTTCTTGCTTGGTACTGCTTATTGCTCCATCAAGCATACTTAATGATTGAAACAAATCAGAAATAATCCATTTTATCTTTCTTCTCTCTTGTTCAATTTGATAGTTAAGCTCTCTGATTGTGCTATAAGATGAAACTATGGCATTAGAGTCCCTACCGCCATTGTATAGATTGTATTTTAGGCTTAGTAGAATTTCGCTAGTGTCTTCTATATTGTTTTCTTCAAATGCTATATCTTTGTCAAAAGTCTTTGTTTGAGTAAAAGAGAGATCTACTTTTGGTTTAAATCCAGATTGCACTGCTTTTAGTTTGTACTCCTCTGATTTAACCGTTGTTTGATAGCTTACTATATTTAAATTCTTTTGATTGCCTTTTTGCAGTAGTTCATCAAGAGAGTCTATCTTTATGGCGTATTCAAATTCATATGGCAGAGTATATTTGAAATCTTCCCCGACTATATACTCATAATATTTCAATGCTTCTACAAATTTTAAATTGGTTTGGCTTAGTTTTGATTCTGCATTAGCAACGCTTGCTTTTATGGAGCTAATATCCCCGATAGAAGCATCTCCTAGTTCATATTTTATAGTCACAATTTCAAGTATTTTTCGCAACATCTCCATGTTTTTTTTAGTTATAGCATAAGATTGAGAGGAAAAAACTACACCAAAATATGCTTTGATTGCATTTTGTATCTCTTGACTAATGGCAAGTTCATAACGGTTTTTTGATACTTCCAAGCTTTTTTCAAGCGCTTTGATTTTATACTCGGTTGCACCGCCTGAGTAGAGATTTTGTCTAAGTATTAATTTTAAATTTTCATCTTTATAGTCAAATGTACCGCTTACATTGCTATCACTGCCCGGGGTTACATAGTTTTTGCCATAGCTGTACTCAACATCAACCATTGGCTTGTATCCCGCATATCCATCATCAAGATTTATTTGAGCGCGTCTTACTTTTTCTCTTTGGGCTTTTAGATTGTGGTTGTTTGAGATAGTTTCTAAGATTACATCTATCAAAGATACTTTGGAGTAATTTTGAATTTTTTTCTCTTCATCTTCATCTATGCCAAAACTTTTTTTACTCTTGTTTATGGAAAGGTTACTCTCTTGTACAGGTTTTTGCATGCCGCTTAGATTCGCATCTACTGCACTTTCTGCCATCCCAAGGGTACAATTTAGTATAAAAATTACAATTAAAATCTCTATTTGTTTATAAAAAGTCATTATTTTTTTTCAATCCTGATTATAAGATATCCATTTTCATTCTGATTGAGAATATTTGTCGGATTTGATTTGAGCAAATCGATGCGAACATCTTTTATCTCATATCCCATCTGTCTGATAAGGTTTCTAGCATTTATCGTTCTTGCCAGTGAGATTTGTTTCATAACGGTTGCACTTATTTGATTTGTAGAGTCAACAGCACTTATTTTGACTATATGTTTTGGGTATTTTTGCTTTATTTCTTTGATAAATTTTCTTATTTGCACAATGATAGGATTGTCAAGTTTAATCGCATTACTCCCGAAATTTAAGAGCAGATACTCCTCTGTTACTACAACTTCTTGTTTTGTAACTTCATCTTCATATATTCTGCTCAAATCCTTTCCGGCAATTTCTATTTGGCTTGTGTAATCTTTGGTATGAATTTTTTGAGTATCTTCTATTATTTGTTTTTTATTTTCAATTGTTTCTGGTTTTTTTATCTCTTCTTGTATAACTTCATTTTTTACTATCGATCCGGTGTAAGAAACTTTAAATTTAAATTGTGAGTAATAAACGATATTTACAATAGTTATGAGTAAAAATAGCAACATTACCAAGATAACCGATGAAAAGATATCAACAAATGCAGGCCAAGGATTAAACTCTTCTATGCATTTTTTTGCCATAATCTAGTTTTGCTTTATTGCTTCTGGAGAATTTTCCATAAGCCCTTGATTTTGTTTTTGAATTTCCAATAACTGCTTCATAGTTTTATGCTGACTTGTTGCTATATTTGCAAGAGATTGTATGGACTCATCAAGTTTGCTTGAATTTGAAAACTGATTGATGTTTAACTCTTTTATTGAATTTACGATGCTCTCTAAAAGAGCTATTTGATTTGAGGTTGATTTAGCAGTGGACTCTAAATTTTCTGAGAGCATTTTATATATGATTTCATTTCCCTCAGAGCTTCTTTTCATCTCTTCTTTTAGTCCGCTCATAGATTCTCCAAAAATATCCAAAAATTTACTTGAAGCCATAGAATCTGATGGAGCAGCTTGTTGAACCACACCATGTTGGACGATACCTATATGCTTAATGCCCTCATTTTCTCTAAATTTTTGAATCTCCTCATCAGACTGTGAGTCGATGATTCTCCCCTTCATCCAGTCTTCTATGTCTTCTATAAAAGACTCTTGATTTCTGCTGAGAATATAACTCTTAAGACTTAGAATAATAGCTGTGGCAACACCGAACAAAGAAGATCCAAAGCCTATCGCCATACCGCTTAGAGGTCCTGAGAATCCGGAGACAACCTCTGCAATGTTTATGTCTCCACCCAAAGATAAAACAATAGCACCCATATCATCAATTGCTTTGAGCAAGCCTGTGAAAGTTCCAAAAAGCCCTATCAACAAAGCAGTTGCGGTAAAAAAGTTTATATATACTTTTTGAGAAGCGAATTTTTCGTCAAGCCAAGTAGTTACATCTCTTGCTTCTGTTTGGGTAAAATAGAGAGTTCCTCCTTGGGCTCTCTTATAAAACATATGAGCAATGCTTGCCGGCATTATTCTATCAATGCCCTTAAGATATTGCGTAAGCTCGCCACCTTTTTTATATGCCAAAATACCAAATGTTCCGGCTAACATAGTTAATCTAAAAGCTGAGTGATAGACTATGATTATGCCAATTGCAAGAACTGTAAAAACCGCAATGTTAAAAGCCAAAGCAGCCATAAAAAAGGTGATAAAAGCATTAAGGTTAGAAAATACTAAAAAAAAGATAAAAAGCCAAAAGATAAAATAAATTTTTAATATTCTAATTCGTCTCATAAGTCACCTAAAATAAAAATAAAATAACAGAAATTACTAATCCCAAAGCAACGGTTGTGACAGTGTTTGTCATGTCGCCTGCAATATTGACAAAACCACCACTTACATCTATGCTCTCTCCTACCACCATCAAACCGACATCCACTCCATTTATATCAGTAATTTTTTTAGCCACTCTAAAATAATTGTTATCAAGAACATAGCCAGACTGCTTAAATTTTTCAAATGTTTCAGAATCTATTGTGTTTATGGTTGTTGCAAATTTCGTATCGTATTCTACTTGTTTTAGAGTGTAGTTTTCATTTACTTCTTTGTACTTATCTGCTTTTTCTTCTAGAGATAAAAAGGTAAGCATCTTCTTATCAAGTAAAAACAAGTATTCGCCCCCTTCTTTTGTTATTTGTGCTCTTAAAGCATGTATGGATTCTTTTATTTCTAAAACGCCATAAACAACTTCATTTTTTTGCAAAGGAACCATGTGAACAAAGAAAACACCATTTTCTAAAACCTCTACCCCGGAGAGTGCTCTTTTGCCGGTAACAACTGCATTTAAAGTATTTCTTAACGGTTTGTCTTTGTTTGTTGCGCTTATTAAATCTATACTCAAGCTATTAAATTCGCTTTTGAGAAACTCTTCGTTTAAAGATTTTTTAAATGCATCTACAACTGCAATATTGTTTGTTTCAAGAGCCTCTAAAAGTGGTTTGTCTTGCTTGATTATTGCTGCTATTTTTTTAAATTCATCATGCTTGTTTTGCACTTTTGCATCTAGTTTTAGTTCGTAACTCTCGAACATACTGGTGTAAACTTTTTCTGAAACTCTATCCGTCATGGTCATAATAACATACATAGAAATAAAAATCCCGACTATGGATATAATCGATAGTGTTGTAAACCAAAGGCCTTTATTTTTTTTAAGCTGTGCTATTAATTCTTGTAGTCTTTTAATGAAAGTAAACATTTTTAAATTCCCTTATTGATATTTTAAATTTAATACTACTATTGAGAGATTCTTGTTTGCATTTTTGTAACAGCTTCATCAAAAGGTTTCGGGTCAAAACCAAACTCTTCAACTCTTATTTTTGCCTGTTTTATACATCTCTCATCAAATGGTTTTGAAATATTACATATAAGTTTTACTATATTTAATATTTTTGCATGCTTCTCAAACTGGGCAGGTGCTTTGGCTATATTATCGCTAAACTTAATGCCGTTTATAATATTTTGAGTTATATTCCAATGTTTAAAAATTGCAGAGGTTACCTCTGCTGTGCTAACTCCGACAAACTCTTTTTCTACTGCGCTTATATCGTCAAATCTTTCGTTAATTTGTTGAAGAAAATCATCTTTTTTGTTCTCATCTACTATAGCACTATTTATGAGAAATTTACCGCTTTCTTGCAAAAAAGATGGCAAGATTAGCTCTTTCTTCAACTCCATATCCACTTGGTTCATCCATAGGCTTACAAAGTTTGACTGCATATTCGCGATTCTTAAAAACTCGTCACTATTCCCGCCATACGCATTCAAATCACTGTTTAAAGCTTTTTTAATGCCGGTTCCTAAAGCTATTGAAATAGTAAAATTTATTCCCAAAAGAGTTACAGCACGCTCAAGCGTATCTATCTTAGATGCAAAACCAAACATTGCAGAATTTGCGGTTTTTAAAATAGTGCTTACCATTAGAGGGTCTTGTTCAATTATTTTTACTAAATCATCCGTATCAAAATTATCTGTCTTTTTGAATTCTTCTATATCTAAAACAGTTTTTGGCAAAGGTGCTAAAATATCTATTCTTTTTAAGAGTTCAATATAAGTCATTATAGGCAAATCCTATTTTAAAATTATCGTATAATAGCACTTAAATCCCTTAAATAAGTTAAATTTCCTTAAAAGAATTTTGAGCAATATCTTTTAATGGTTTTATAAGGTATCTTAAAACACTCTTTTTGCCTGTCAAAATATTAATATTTGCAACCATTCCGGGAAGAATTTGAGAGTTTTCATCAAATCCAAGCTTATCAGCTTTTATTTTTAAGATATAGTATCTGTTTCCAAGTTTATCTTCTGTGCTATCAGGAGATATGGAGACTATCCTGCCTTCTAAAAGACCGTATTTTGAAAAATCATACGCCGTTATTTCAATGGAAACTTTTTGATTACTCCAAATCTGGGCTCTATCGCTTGTTTTTATCTTTGCTTCTATGACAAGTTTATCTTCTATCGGCGTTATTTCTGCTATGTTATCTCCGGGCTTTATGATTCCGTCTATTGTATTAAAATAGAGTTTATTGACTACACCGTTGACTGGACTGATAATATCTTTTCGTAAATCTCTATCTAGGCTGGCTTTGTGTTTTTCTTGGATTTGTCGGATATTTAACCTTACTTCAGAAAGCTGTTTGAGGTTTTTTGAGAGCATTTCTGAATTTACACTTTTTAGCTTTTTTTCTGACTCTTTTATCTCCTCTTCTGCGATAGGAATCAAACTTCTAACATTTTGTATTTCAGTAACAAGAGTCTGTTTTTTTGATAGTTCTACTAAGTAATTTTTCCTCGATACGACATTCTTTTTCAACATTGCATCTTGTATTTGCATATTTTCATTTACGAGTTGCATCTCTATTTCAAGATTTTTTAATTTCGTTTTTAATTCATCAAGTTTAAGAGCTTTTTGTCTTAATTGGTCTTGCGCTATTCCGAGTTGCCTTTTGTGATTTGCATTTTCTTCCTCAAAAGTTTGTTGCTCGCTTTTTACAATAGCGTTTATGTTTTGTATAAATTCTTTAGTAAAAATAAGGCTTTTGTTCTCAATAAGAGCCTCAAGGCGCATCTCTCTTGCTTGAAGTGCCATTATTTCAAGCTCTTGCGATTTAAGATCAGCCATAAAATAGTCATTTTTTAGGGTGTATAAAACATCCCCTTTCTTTACGCCATCACCTTCATTGATGAGAATATTTGTAATGATACCGCCCTCAAAGTGCTGTAAAATTTTCGTTTGTCCAGAGGGGATAACTCTTCCTTCTCCTTTTACCACTTCATCAATTTCGGCAAAAGCTGCCCAAACAAAAAAGATAACCACAAATGCCATCATGGGGTAAATAACTAATCTATAATTCCAAGGCTCTTCTTGATAATGGAGTTTCATTTTGTACCTTCGGGAGTTCTAAGAGCATTTAAGATAGCATCTCTTGGACCGTCTGCGGCTATACTGCCGTTATTGATAACGATTATGCGGTCTACAAGTTCAAGTGCAGCAAATCTATGCGTTATGAGAATAAGTGTTTTTTCTTGAATAATCTTTTTTAAATTACTCATAAGTTTTTTTTCTAAACCAACATCAAGACCTGTTGTCGGCTCATCTAAGATAAGAATCTGGGGATTGTTCACAATGGCTCTTGCAAGACCTACAAGATGTTTTTGACCAACACTTAAGTTGTTTCCTCTCTCACCGACAAGTATGCCATCTCCTTGAGCACTTTTTTTAACGAGATCTTCAAGTCCGCTCAGAACTATAAGTTCCATCATCTTCTCTTTGCTAATTGGCTTTGAGAGCTCTATATTCTCTTTTAAAGTACCGTTAAAGAGAAAAGGTTCTTGCGTCATAACGCCTATATTTTGTCTGATTTCTACGGGATGGATTGTAGAAATATCATGATTGTCTATAAAAACAGTTCCTTTTGTCGGATGTAAAAGTCCTGTTAAAAGTTTTAAAATCGTTGACTTCCCAGCTCCTGTTTGACCGATTATTCCTACCTTTTCACCACTTTTTATTTTAAAGTTTAGTTTTTTTACGGATGAATATTTTGAATTTTTAAAATAGTATGTCACATCTTTAAATTCAATATCTCCACTTAGAGTTCCAACTCCTATCTCGATATTTTTTTCATTTTCCAAGGGCAGATTCCAAAACTCTTTAAGATTATTTAGAGAGTCTTTAATCTCTTTAAATTTTATAAGCATCGTCGATAGACTAATGACGGGAACCATAGCTCTGCTTGCCAAAATAGTTGCGGCAATTAGTCCGCCGACACTTAAACTTTTATCTGCGATTTGAAAAACTCCTACTGAGACGACCAAAATCGTAGTCAGCTGTATCAATGCCTGAGAAATGTTTAGCGCGAACGCATTAACCGACCCAACCTTGAGCTGAATATTTTCTCCAAAAGCTATAATGTTTCTCCAGCTAAAAAGTTTTGAAGCTGTTGCGTTTGAGAGTTTTAGCGTATCACTTCCTTGTATAGATTCTACTAAAAAGTTTTGTTTTGACTGGATGTTTTCAAGATGTTTTTTGCTCAAGCGCGCTATGGGAATTTGCAACGCTATGTTAATGAACATAATTAAAAGTGCTAATGCAAAAGGAACTAAGGCAACAGCTGGAGATATAAAGTAGATAGCAATAAGGGCAAATATAAAAAATGGAAAATCTATTATTTGAATGATGGATTTTGTAGCAAAAAATTCTCTTACTGATGCCAATTCTCTAAACAAATTTGCTTTTGAGCCTGTCATCATCGTATCGTATTGCGATTGGATGCTAAGAAGTCTTTTCATCAAGTCTTCTTCAAGATATAGAGAGAGTTTTTTGCCTGTTTTATCGATGATGTAACTTCTTACACTCTTAAATACTAGTTCAAAAACAAGTGCGATAATGAGTCCAAAACTGAGTACAAAAAGAGTGTCATAGGCTTCGTTTGGAACGACTCTATCGTAAACAATCATAATATACAAAGGTACGAAAAGGGCAAATAGGTTTATAAAGAATGTCAAAAATCCAACTTCTATATATGCCCTCCATAAAGATTTGACAGGCTGCCAAAACCAATTGTTTGTTGGCAATTTATCTATGAAGTTTGTTCTAGATTCTTCTCTAAAGATAAAAAGAGCTCTTTTGTATTGGTCCAATTGTTTGTACTCTATTTCAAAGCTTTTTTCTTCGTCGGCATCATAAAGCTCTATTTTTTTGTTAGCAATATTTTTTTGATAAATAAAAGGTTTGTTTTGTTTGTTAAAGATAACACAAGGTAAGTGGTGGTTTGAAATATTAGATGCTATCATCTCTTTTTTTAGTGCCACAAGACCGATTTGTTCGGAGACAATAAAGAGAGATTCTATGCCAAAATCTTCATTTTTTGTAGGATTTAAGCTAAGTATGGTGTCAAAACTTACATCGCCAAAATAAAAATCAAGCATATACTTATAAGTTTTTAGTAAAGGATTTTGTTCTGCCGAGTGTGATACCATAGAGTTTAACCTTTGTAATTAGAGGTAATCATTATAATTAAACTATACTTAATTATTACAAAAAACGATTAGGCTTTAGTGCCACGGCGGCAAGTTTGAAATGACGACATATTTTGTTTCAATCTCTCTTAAGCCAACAAACTCTTTGCAGACTCGTTTATTCTTTTGCCGTCAGCCTTGAGAGAGAGCTCTTTGCTAGCCATACCCATAACTTTGCCGATATCTTTTATAGTTGTTGCTCCGACTTTTGCAATTATCTCTTTGAGTGCCGAGGTAAGCTCCTCATCGCTTAGTTGAGCGGGCAAGTACTCTTTGTAGTAAGCTATCTCATCAAGTTCAACCTGCATCAAATCTTCTCGTCCTGCATCTCTGTATTGCGTTGCCGCATCATCTCTTCTTTTAACTTGAGATTGTATTATTTTTATGACATCTTCATCGCTCAGCTCTTTGCGTTCATCAACTTCTATCTGCTTAAAAGCACTCATAAGAAGCCTAAGCGCATCTCTTTTTTTTGCATCTTTAGCTTTCATAGCATCTTTTACATCTTGGTTAATTCTATCTCTTAAATTCATTTTTTGCCTTTTTTGTTTGGAACTATTATTGCTATCATTATAACTAAATAAAGAGACTAAGTCTAAAGAGATAATAATGATAAAAAAATTTTTAATGTTTTCAATGCCCATTTATGCTATACTATTTTTATCCGGTTGTACGGCAAAGTTGACTGACCCTGAAATAGATTTTGAGCCTCCTGCATATGTTGAGCAGATGCCTTCGCGTGAAGATAACAAGGATTTTACTTCGGTTGGAAGTATCTTTGGTCAAGGTGACAATCCTCTTTTTTCAGATCACAAAGCGATGCATGTAAATGATATAGTTACTGTTGTTATTTCAGAAAGTATGCAGAGTTCAAATAGCGGGTCAAAACAGATGAGCGAGAGTGATGCTCAAAATCTTGGCGGCGGTGCTTTTACTTCTGCGGGAACGAATTCAGCTGTTGATTCAGTTGTCGGAAAGCTAAACGGGATTGCAAATCTTGGTTTTGGAGCTAGTTCTACAAGCGAGTATCAAGGGCAGGGAAGTGCAAAAAAAGATGCATCTTTCACCACTACGGTATCGGCTAGAATCGTTAAAGTTTTACAAAATGGCAACTATTTTATTTCAGGCACAAGAGAGATACTTATAGATAACCAAAAACAGATAATACAAATAGGCGGTGTTATTCGCCCGTATGACATAGACCAAGGTAACAGAATTAGCTCCTCACAAATGAGTGAAGCAAAAATTCTTTATAAAACGCAAGGAGATGTTGAGCGTGCAACACAGCAAGGTTGGGGAACAAAAATTATTCAGTCTGTTTGGCCATTTTAGCCTAATAGTATTAATCGGTTTTACAACACTTAATGCAGAGCAAAGCTTTAAGGATTTTAAAAAATCTCAGACACAATCATTTCAGACATACAAAGACGAGAGAGACAACGCTTTTAATGCATACCTAAAGCAGGAGTGGAAAGCGTACAACGCGCTCCGCTCAGAGCCACTCTATGAAAAAGCAAAACCGTTAGAGATAGAGGCGGCAAAACCTCAAGCTTTAAAACCTGTCGGTCCAAAAATAAGTGTAAAAATAAAAGAATATGTAGAGGAGAAGCAAGAAGTTGCGGTTCCATCTGAAGTAAAACCTAAAGAGATTACGGTCGATTTTTATGGTTCATCTCTAGGATTTAACATCCCATCGGGTATAAAAAAAGCTAACTTTTACCCTCAAAATCAAGAAGGCATCGCAAATTTTTTCAGCAGTGCGGCTTCTAGCGATTATGAGCCTTTATTGGCAGATATTAAAAAAGTTTCTGAGAAAATGAACTTAAATGATTGGGGTATTTACCTGCTTGTCTCAAAAATTTCAGATAAGACATTTGCAAATCAAAACAGCTCAAGACTTCTTAGCTGGTTTATATTTAACAAGCTTGGATACGCGGTAAAAATAGGTTTAGCAAAGCAACATATAGTTTTGATGCACTACTCCAAAAAAGTTATATACTCTACGCCAAACTACAATTTTGACAATAAAAGATATTATGTTCTTGCAAACTATGCCAAAGATGGTCTTGGAAAGGTTTTTTCTTATAAGCAAGATTACCCCGGCTCTACCAAAGAGCTTGACCTCTCGCTAGATACTCTTCCTAAACTAGAAGCAAAAATAGAGAGTAAAACTTTAACTTTTTCTCAATCAGGAGAGAAGTATAGTGTGCCAATCTCGTATAATAAAAATCTTATAGATTTTATGGCTTCATACCCTCAGGCAGATTATGAGACATTTTTCAACGCGCCACTTGAGAGTGCTACTTATAGCGGTTTAGCAGTCTCTCTTAAAAAGCATATTGATGGAAAGAAAGCAAGTGAGGGGATGAACTTTGTACTAAGTTTTGTTCAAAATTCATTTAAATATGAGCAAGACAATCAACAGTTTGGCAGAGAAAAAGTTATGTTTGCAGAAGAAACTCTATACTTTGATAAGTCGGATTGTGAAGATAGGGCGGTTCTGTTTTCCTATTTGATAAAAGAGCTTTTCGGGGTGAGTGTTGTCGGCGTAAAATATGAAGACCACATGGCAACTGCTCTTTATATTCCTCTTGAAGGCGATGAAGTGATTGTAAAATCAAAAAAATTTATTATTGCCGACCCTACATATATAAACGCAAATATTGGTGTGAGTATGCCAAAATATAAATCGATAAAGCCTCAGAGCTATATTGTTGTAAAGCAAGATTAATATGCAAAACATACATAACGATTCATTAACAAATATTGCCAATAGATTTGCTTTGATGGAGTATTTGCAGGGTTTAGAACATGCTAATATTTTTTTAATAGATATAGATAATTTTAGCAATATTAACAATGCCTATGGATTTGAGATTGGTGATGCTGCTTTGGTTGAAATAGCAAGATTAATCGCCATTGTCAAGCCTTTTACTTCTAGACTCTTTAGATTAAACTCTGATGAGTTTGTTGTTGTATGTATGGATGTGATGAGTTCAAAGAAATTATCAGATGCTGCCAGCTCAATGATATCTTTTTTTGACCAAACTGAAATAGAAGTTTGTGATGATATGAATATAAAAGTCTCTATAAGCATAGGCATCTCAATAGGCAGCGGAACCGAAATACTAAATCATGCAAGAACTGCAATAAAAGAGTTAAGAGAGCATAAAAGGTCCTCTTATAAAGTTTATGATCCAAACTCATCTTTTATAAAAAAACAGCAGGAAAATATTTATTGGGTTCATAAGATAAAAGAGGCATTTGAAGAAGAGCGTTTGGTCACTTATTATCAGCCTATTGTAAATAATAAAACAAAAAAAATAGAAAAATATGAGTGTCTAATTAGAATCTGTGATGATGGAATACTTACCCCTCCTATTAGATTTATGGAAGCATCAAGATTGACAGGCACGCTCTCTTTGGTTACAAAAAGTGTTATTGAGCAGAGTTTTAAAAGATTTAGCGATACGGAGTATGAGTTTTCAATTAACATTACGAGCACTGACTTATATTTAGATTATTTAGAAGATTATCTTTTAAAGAGTGCAAAAAAGCATAATATTCACCCATCAAGAGTTGCATTAGAGATGCTTGAGGACATTAACACTCTTAATACACCGGAAATTCTTGCTCAATTAAATTCACTTAGGTATCACGGTTTTAAGATATCTATTGATGATTTTGGTTCTCAGAGTTCAAATTTTTCCAGACTTTTAGAGTTTTCGCCGGACTATCTTAAAATTGACGGCTCTTTTATCAAAAATATTTTAACAGATAAAAAAAGTTTAATTATTGTTGAGGCTGTTGTTTTGTTGTGTAAAAAGAGTAACATAAAAGTAATAGCGGAGTTTGTTCACAGTGCAGAAGTTCAAGCAAAAGTCGAAGAGCTTGGGGTTGATTACTCCCAAGGGTACCACTTTGGCGAGCCTATGGAAGAGTTACGATAACCTCTTTCGCATGTTTTAAGGCTTTGTCAAAAGAGTCAAGTATGTTTTCCTCTCCAATCAACGAAGTTATTTTATACTTTTTCAAATCCTGAAGTACAGAGCTGTTTACACCTGATAAAAGCAATTTAACACCGGAATTTTGCAATGTTTTTATCGTCTCTTCAAAATTATGAAGTGCAGTTGAGTCCACAAACGGAACATGACGCATACGAATAATTAAAATTTTATTTTTTAACCCTATATTTTTTATTACCTCTGAATACTGTTTGGCAGAGGCAAAAAATAGAGGACCGCTTATCTCATAAACAGAGATACCATCAGGTAGGTTAGAATAATCTTCAAGCACATCGCTATCAACTCTAATAGGAGCCGTAATGCCGATGTCTGCCATGCGTTTCATAAACAGAAGTGAAGATAAAACAACACCAATCTCTATGGCTGCGGTTAAATCAACAAATACGGTTAGTAAAAATGTACTGAGAAGCACAATTATGTCAAAAGGAGAGCCTCTTAAGATTGAGACAAAAGAGCGCCATTCGCTCATATTGTATGAAACTACGATTAAAATTCCGGCAAGACATGCCATAGGAATAAGTTTCGCATAGCTTGCGAAAACAAGCATAATAAGTAGAAGCGTTATGGCATGAACCATCCCTGCAATCGGGGTTCTTCCGCCATTTTTTACATTTGTTGCAGTTCTGGCAATAGCTCCGGTCGCCGGAATGCCGCCAAAAAACGGTGTGACAATATTTGCAATGCCTTGAGCTATAAGCTCTGTGTTTGAGCGATGATTTGCGCCTATCATTCCATCAGCCACAACTGCCGAGAGAAGTGACTCTACCCCTCCAAGAAGCGCTATTGTAAGAGCGGGAGCGATGTACATGTGCAAATTGCTAAAATCAAAAGACGGTATTACAAAATTAATATCGCTATGAATTTCACCAAAAAATGACTCAATAGTTGTTACCTCAATATTTGCAACCTGAACAAAGAGAGTGACAAAAATTATTGCGAAGAATGAACCGGGAATTTTAGTCGTTATTTTTTTTGAATATAGGGTTATTAAAATTGTGGCAATGGTGATGGCTATTGCAAATAAGTTGCTCTCTTGCATATTGGAGAAGTAAACTACCCATTTTTCAAAAAATTCCGACGGGAGTTTTTCAATGTTAAGTCCGAGAGCGTCTTTAATCTGTGTTGAGAATATAACAACTGCAATCCCGCTTGTAAATCCAACAATTAACGGGTGTGGAAAATATTTCAAAAGCGTACCGAGTCGCAAAAGTCCAAATATAACCAATATAATCCCAGACATAACAGTAGAGATGATAAGTCCATCAATGCCGTACTTCTCAACAATAGCGTAAACAATGACTATAAAAGCGCCGGTGGGACCGCCGATTTGAACTCTGCTTCCGCCAAGAAAAGAGATTAAAAAACCGGCAATTACAGCAGTGATAATTCCTTTTTCCGGAGAAACACCGGAGGCAACTCCAAAAGCAATAGCAAGTGGCAGCGCAACGATGCCTACAACTATTCCGGCAAAAATATCTGAGACTAACTGTTCTTTGCTTATTCCTGATTTTAATAAACTGAAAAATTTAGGTTCAAATATTTTGCCCATACGCTTTTTTAACCTCTAAGTGAATTTAGCTGTTCCTGAATTTTATTTATCTTATCTTGCGCATCTGCTAAAAGTTCTCTATTTTTTGTCAGAACATCAGCAGGTGCGTTTGCAACAAATCGCTCATTGTTTAACATAGTAGAGATTTTTTCTACCTCTTTTTGCAGCTTCTCATCCTGCTTTGTCAGTCTTTGGATAATCGGAGCCAAATCAATAGAGCTTGTCGGTATAAAAGTTTCACACTTCTGGCTGATGTCGCTAACTGCATTTTCAATTTTAACATCTGTAAATTCTACAATATCAACTTTGGCAAGTTTGATAATAAACGGTCTGATTGATTCTTGCTCCTGCTCTGAGATGCCGTCTATTTTCACATAAGCTTTTTCTATCTTCTGATTTGCCAAATCTACCAGAACTTTAGCTCTTCTTATAGATACGATAGCATCCATAATTGTCTCAAATCTTGCCTCATCTTTTTCGCGTTTTTTGGTTTTAAACGGATACTTCATAACCATAATCGATTCGCTGTTCTCAAGGTTTGTACCTGAGAGTTCATGGTAGAGATACTCTGTAATGAAAGGCATAAATGGGTGTAGAAGCTTCATAGCCTCCTTGAAAATCGCTCCAAGTTCAACTACTGCACCTTTGTCGGCTTTGCTTAGCTCAATTCCCCAGTCGCAGAACTCATTCCATAAAAATCTATACATAACAGTTGCTGCGTCATTAAATCTGTACTCATCCATACATGCGCGAACCTCTGCGGTAGCAACATTTAAGCGTGACAACATATATCTTCCAAGTCCGCTCTCTACACAAAAACCTCTTAGGTCTGGAAAAGTTTCTGCATTCATCTGCAGAAATTTTACAGCATTGTAGAGCTTGTTTGTAAAGTTGCGATTTTGTTCTAGCTTTTCCGTACTCATTCTTATGTCACGACCCTGTGCAGCCGAGATTGCAAGAGTAAAGCGAAGTATATCGGCACTATACTTCTCAACCATATCAAGCGGGTCGATAACATTGCCCTTTGATTTGCTCATCTTCTGCCCATGCTCATCGCGAACAAGCGCATGAAGGTAGATGTGGTTAAACGGAAGTTCTCCTATGAAGCTCTCGCCCATCATCATCATTCTAGCAACCCAAAAGAAAAGGATGTCAAAACCGGTGATTAGAAGCGAGTTCGGATAGAAATCTTTCATATCTTGTGAGCTAAAAAGTTTCTCCATATCCACATCGCCGTTACCCCAGCCTAAAGTTGAAAAAGGCCATAAAGCAGAGCTAAACCAAGTATCTAGTACATCAGGGTCTTGATGGATATTTTTAGAACTGCATTTTGGGCATGTATGTTCCGTTTCTTTTAAACTTGCCCACTCATGGTCGCACTCGTCGCAGTAAAATACAGGGATTTGATGTCCCCACCAAAGCTGTCTTGAGATACACCAGTCACGCAAATCTCCCATCCAAGAGTTGTATGAGTTTATCCAGTGAGGCGGAAAAAATTTCGCTTCGCCGTTGTTTGTTTTCTCGATAGATTTTTTTGCCACTTCGCTTCTGACAAACCACTGTCTTGAGATGTAAGGTTCAACGATGTTTTTACATCTGTAACAGTGTCCGACCTGATGTTTGTGCTCTTCAATCTTTACAATAAAGCCCTCAGATGCAAGTTTTTTTACAATCACTTCACGAGCTTCAAGTCTTTCCAGTCCGCAAAATTCGCCTGCATACTCGTTCAGTATTCCTTTTTCGTCAAAAACAGTAATGAACTCCAAATCATGTCGCTTGCCTACTTCATAGTCGTTTTGGTCGTGTGCGGGAGTAACCTTTACCACGCCTGTTCCAAAACTCATATCTACATGCTCATCGGCGATAATTGCGACCTCTCTGTCCGTTAGAGGAAGTCTTACTTTTTTGCCGATTAGATTTTTATAACGGGCATCATCGGGATGAACCATAACGGCTGTATCGCCAAAGTAAGTTTCAGGTCTTGTGGTTGCAACCTCTACAAAGCCGCTTCCGTCTGCAAACGGGTACTTGATATGGTAAAACTTGCCATCATGGTCTTCGTGCTCAACTTCGATGTCGCTTAGTGCGCCGTCATGCGTACACCAGTTAACCATATAGTTTCCGCGAACGATTAAACCTTGATTGTAGAGATGAACAAAAGCCTCTTTTACCGACTTTTGAAGTCCGTCGTCCATTGTAAATCTCTCTCGCTTCCACGCAGGAGAAACTCCCATCTTGCGAAGTTGGCTCGTCATGATCCCTGCAGACTCCTCTTTCCAAGCCCACGCTCTCTCTAAAAACGCTTCTCTGCCTATCTCTTCTTTTGTTGTACCCTCTGCAAGGAGCTGTTTTTCAACAACATTCTGAGTTGCAATTCCGGCATGGTCTGTTCCCGGCTGCCAAAGAGTTTTGTAACCGTCCATGCGTTTGTAGCGGGTGATGATATCTTGGAGTGTAAATGTGAGAGCGTGACCTATGTGCAGGCGACCTGTAACATTTGGCGGGGGCATCATGATAGAGAAGTTTTTACCCTCTTCTTGGATAGATTTGTTTGAATCTACCTCAAAATAGCCTCTCTCTTCCCATATTTTATAAAATCTATCTTCTGTAAGTTGCGGTTCGTAGTTATTTGACATGTTTGTTTACCTTAATATTTGCTGTTAAAAAGTTCGCGATTATAGCGTAAATGTTGTGATGATACACTTATGCAATATATTCTAATTTTTGTTGCTTTTAAAGATTATTTTTACAATTTCTTGATAAAATGAAGTCGTTATATTTCTTAAAATTTAAATTATAATTCATTTAGAATGAGTTAGCAGGAGTTCCTATGTCACCAAAACTTATCGTTATTACAGATTTACAGCATTTTAAATTATTTGAAACAAAAAAAGACCCTCTTGGGAGAGAGTCTTTGGAGCTTCTTGAGAGCGTTGACAGTTCAGAAACACATAAAAGATTGAGCGAGAAGGTATCTGATCAACAAGGTCATTTTAAGAGCGCCGGCGGCAGCGGTGCCGGCGAAGATCATAATCTTGTTTTAGAGTGGGAGCGTCGCAGAATCAAAGAAATCGGGGAGCAGATTTCTGATGCTCTAAAAAAACATGCTCATGAATTTTGGGCTCTAGCTGCGCCAAAAGCGATAAACAACCAAATCGTGGAGTTGCTTGATAACGGCAACAAAAAAAGTTTGAAAATAAACCTTCATTCAGATTTGACTAAAATCCCGACTAATAAGCTCTTGGAGCATTTTACAAAATAAACTAAAGGGTTAATTATGAGCGCTCAAAAAGATTTAAATCTTGGTGATTTTGAAAAAATATTAAAAGCAGAGAAGAAGAGGGTAGAAAAAAACATTGAAGCAATCAAAACAGAGGTTGAAACCATAGCTTTTGAAGATGAAATTGATGATGTAGTTGATATGGCAGAACTTCAGATTGATAACATGACAGATCAAACGCTTCTTCATAAGCTTGAGGCAGAGAGTGTAGAGATTGATGCTGCGCTTGAGCGCATAAAAAGCGGCAGTTATGGAATTTGCCAAAAGAGCGGCAAACAGATTCCTCTTGAGAGACTCAAAGCTAATCCGTACGCCAGAACAATAAATATTTAGGGGAGGGAGGCTTATCTGCGAAGTTAAGCCCTCTGCTTTTGTTCAGAGATTAGGGATTCTTTTTTTTATCTCTGCTTTATCGTTGTACATATTTATATCAGCTTTTTCAATTATATCACTTAAGCTATCGCCTTTTTTAAACTCCTGAACACCAACTGAAAAACTTACTTTGAAGGAGATATCTTTAATCTTTAAGTGTTTGGTTAAGAGATCTTCTCTGGCAGCATTGAGTTTTGATAGAGCGCTATTTTCCGTACTTCCATCACTAAAAATAACAATAAACTCATCTCCCCCATATCGTATAACATTTTTTTCTACTCTTCTAAGTAAGTTAGCAATGAAAACTAAAACTTTGTCTCCCACTGTATGCCCATATGTGTCATTTACTATTTTAAAGAAATTTAAATCGATAATAGCAAGTGTGCCGGAATTTTTAAAGCCTTGAGCAGATTCATCCAGTACATTGTCATGCAGCCACTTTCTGTTGTAAACATTGGTAAGCTCATCTTTATACATTATCTCTTTTAGCTTATTTATCTCTTCTCTTAGCTCTTGTGTCTCTTCTAAAACTTCCGTAAGAGTAGTTTCATCTTTGCCTTTGATTGCAACTATGGCTTTATCTGTATTGTCACTTAATCTTTTAGCATTTTCAGATGTTTGATTTTGCATATTTGTAAAAAGAGCAATTTTGTCATTCAATAAGTTGTTGGTAATAATTTCTTCTTCGCCAATGTCAGTATCATGCATGGTGGCAAATTTAGAAAAAATAGACGCGTACATAGTCGGGGTAACAATATCCATTTTATTAATTGTGTCTATTGTTTCATGAGAAATAATTTCAAGTAATCTGCTGTCTGCTTTCATTAAAATTCCTAATATGTGATTATCACATTTTATCGTAAAAAATTTATTTTTGGTTTAATTTAAAGACATTTCAAACACAGTTATGTCTAGTAAAACTATTAGGTTGTTAGAAATCGATTAAATAAGCTAATAGTAGTATAATCACGCTCTTAGTTTATAGGAGTTTTTTTGCCACTTTCGCGTTTAAATGAAGAACAATACTCAGCAGCCACATCTTCCAATGACCAAAATCTTATCATAGCATCGGCCGGAACAGGCAAAACCTCCACGATTGTAGGACGCATTGCTTATCTCTTAAGCAAAGGTGTTAAACCCCAAGAGATTTTACTTCTTACTTTTACAAACAAAGCAGCCGCAGAGATGATTCAAAGAGTTGCCGACTTTTTTGGCAAGGATGTGGCATCATGCATAGATGCCGGAACTTTCCATGCGGTAAGTTACAGATGGCTGAAAAAACATGATAAAAAAGTCGTTCTAAAACAACAACGGGAGCTAAAAACTCTATTTAGAAGCGTTTATGAAAAACGCACATTCGGGCATATCGGTGCCGAAATTTCACCTTATGGCGGAAACTATCTCTATGATGTCTACTCATTTTACCAAAACACAGAACTTGTAAATAATTTTGAAGAGTGGATAAAAGGCAAATATCCCGAACATGAGCTCTTTGCGATGATTTATGCGGACATCGTCGATGAGTTTGAGAGCCTAAAAAAAGAGTACGGTTTTGTAAATTTTAATGATTTGCTTATACATTTTAGAGCAATGTGCAAAACTAAAGAGCTTGGCTACAAAGAGGTTTTGGTAGATGAGTATCAGGACACGAATGCGCTTCAGGGAACTCTGATAGATGCCATGAATCCGCCCTCACTCTTTTGCGTCGGGGATTATGACCAGAGCATTTACGCTTTTAACGGTGCAGATATCTCTATAATAGGCACATTTTCTAAAAAATTTCCAGATGCAAAAGTTCATACACTCACAAAAAATTACC
Organism: Sulfurimonas sp. RIFCSPLOWO2_12_36_12; assembly: GCA_001829675.1. Lineage (GTDB taxonomy): Bacteria > Campylobacterota > Campylobacteria > Campylobacterales > Sulfurimonadaceae > Sulfurimonas. The sequence goes on from MIBZ01000019.1 coordinate 47,718, forward strand.
GCTCAACAGTTCCTATCCTCTCTCTTGCTTCAAAGGTTATAGAACATAATGAGAGGATTTATCCAAAAAAACTTGAAGTTACAAGAGGACATGATTCACAGCCTCCAAAACTGCTGACATATGATGAACTTTTTGACCAGTATCATGCGATGGCAGCGCAAATACGCGACTCTCAAACGCCAAAAGATGAAATAGCCGTAATCTTTAGAAACAACTCCTCCGCCGACGGCATAGAGGTTGGTTTAAGAGAACTTGGCATCCCTTGCAAAAGAAAAGGGGGAACGAGTTTTTTTGATTCAAGAGAGGTTAAAGCTGTTTTAGATTTTTACACTCTTCTTGTAAATGAGTCGGATATGATGTCGTTTATACACCTTTTTGAGTTTGCAAAAGGCATAGGAAGCGCCATGGCAAAAGAGCTATATATCGGGCTCAAAACACTCGGACACGGAAGTATATTTTATGGGCTTTATGCACCTGATGAGTCTATAAAAAATCCTTTTGAGAAACGAAAGCTAAACCATCAGTTAGGATTGTTTGATGATTTTTTAGAGCTTGGCAGTGTCGGCAAATTTGCAAAACTTGGGTTTGAAGAGAAGTTTATGCGAAATCCAATTTTAAAACATCCAAAACTTACAAAAGAGAGCGCTGCATTTGTACATGATTTTTATCTTCTCTTTCGTGATTTAAAAGGCGTTAAACAGCCTCGTACAATAGTTGGCAAAATAGCCTCTTCCGATATTTATAAATATGTATCCGAAGTTTTAGCGAGCAAACGCGCAACACTCAAAGACGGTACTATTGACGAGAAGCAAAAGGCGGATTCACTCTCAAAAATAGCCAGAAAGATGATTTTGCTAGAGGAGCTCTCAAAGCCATACAGCGAACATGATAGATTTTTAAACGCTATGATTTTAGGCTCATCCGACTTGACGCAGGGTGAGGGTGTAAACCTGCTGAGTGTTCACGCTTCAAAGGGTTTGGAGTACAAAGAGGTCTACATCGTTGACTTGATGGATGGACGATTTCCAAACAGAAAACTTATGCAGCGCGGCGGTTCGCTTGATGAGGAGAGAAGGCTTTTTTATGTTGCCGTAACAAGAGCAAAAGATATACTCTATTTAAGCTATGCAAAGTATGACAAAATCAAAAAAACAAACTTTGTACCCTCTCAGTTTCTGTATGAGGCAGGGCTTGTTCCAAAGGATGAGGCATACAGAGCGATGGTTTTAAAGGAAGAGGGTAAAGAAGAAGATTAGTTTTAAGAACCATAAACAACAACCAGATTGCGCCCGCTTTCTTTAGCTTTGTAGAGTGCTTCATCGTCTTGTTTGTATAAATCGTTCACATTATTTATAAAATCAGGCTCAATGACGACAAGCCCCATCGAGATTGTCAGGTATTTGCTAGCACTGTTTTTTGTATGTTCAATTTTTTCACTTTCAACTTTTTCTCTTATACCGTTTGCAAAAGAGAGAGCCTCAGAGCTGTTCATTCCGATACATAAAATACCGAACTCTTCTCCTCCAAGCCTAAAAGCCATATCCCCCGCTCTTTTTAGGGAATTTTTTAGGTTTTTTGCTACCGTCTTTATAGCCAAATCGCCTGCATGATGCCCATATGTGTCGTTATATAGTTTGAAAAAGTCTATATCTAACATGATAAACATGAGTGTCTGTTTTGCTCTTTGTTGAATTTTTAGATTATTTTCAAATACTTCATCAAAGTATCTTCTGTTGTACAGAGATGTCATAGAGTCAGTTATAGTCAACTCCTCTACTTTGTGTATAAATTTCCTATTTTTAGCGTAAAAAATTATATTTATAAAGATGATAAATAAAACAGATGCCACTCCTGATAAAATAATATAAACAGAGAATTTTTCGCTTTCATATAATCTTTTTTCTAAATTTTCATTTAAAATGTCCAAGTTAGCATCATATAAACCTATGATTAAATCAATATTTTTTGTTGTAAGGGCAAAAATGCCGTTAGGTTTAATAGTCGTAGATTTGCTACCAAGCAGCTCTTCGTTCGCAAAATTTATAATGCTGTTTTGTGCCTCTAGTATCGTGTCGTAAACTATTTTGATTTTACTGTTATCGGATGATTTATGTAATTGAAAAAAATTGTAGTCTAGCATATGCAATTTTTCTTTGATTTTATGCAATTGCATTATTATGTGCTGTTTCTGACCTGATATCAAAGCACCGTTTTCCATAGATGATGCTATAGCTCTTATCTGAGCGTTATGCTCTATAAGTTCTGGAAGCAAATAGACAACATTGTTAATTAAAATATAAGAGTTTAAATCCGAATCCAAAACAAGCTTGTATTGATAAGCTATATGGCTTGACAACATCATAAGTTCATCTATTATTTGAGAAAAGTACTCAAAGCTTCTATTTTCCAGTGAGTTGTTATTTGCAGAGTTTATAAACTTTAGCGATTCATTTTTTTCTAAAAAATGCTGTGGGGTAACTTGGTAAAAAAGCAGCTCTTCTTCTAGCTCTTTTAAATCGTTTGAGATAGTCTCTTTTAAAGCCTCTATGTTATCTATACACATTTGATCGGGATTTTTTATGCCGGAGAGACCTCTTATTTTTTGAATGTCAAAAACAGTTTTTTTTATGTGCGCTATGATACGCAGACCCTCTATCTCTTCTGTCGTAAATACTACTTCAGTCGTTTTGATGTGAAAGTAAGCATAAGAAAACATAGCCGTAATAGCCAAGATTGGTATAAATGTTACAAATATAAAAAAAAACAGGCCATTGCTCTTTTTTTCACAGTTTAGAAACCACATATATAACTCCTTATCTTCGAAAAAATAGCGAGAATCAAACATACTATCTAAATTTTGTTAAAAAAGCACTCTGTTATGTTATTGTTTTTTATTGTTTAAGGAGCTATATAAATAATATTGAAATTTTTAAATAAGAGTATAATGTTAAAAATAAAAAGGAGGAGATTATGAAAATTTTAATCTCGGTAGCGGTAGCGCTGCTTTTAGTAGGTTGCAGTAGTGATACAAAACAGCAATCAGAAGAGGTGAAACAAGAAATTGTTGAGAAGACAGAAAATATAAAACAAGAAATTGTTGAGAAGACAGAAAATATAAAAGATGAAGTAGTTGAAAAGACAGAAAATATAAAAGATGAGGTAGTTGAAAAGACAGAAAATATAAAAGATAAAGTAGTTGATAAAACACAAGAGATACAAAAAGAAGTTGTTGCAAAAGTGGAAGATGTGAAGCAGGTTGCTTTAGCACAAATCAGCGGCGCAGCACTTTATCAAGTTTGTGCAGGGTGTCATGGAACAGATGCTTCTAAAGCGGCTCTTGGAAAATCGCAAATCATTAAAGGTTGGGATGCAAAAAAAATTGCAGGCGCGTTGCATGGGTATAAAGCCGGAACTTACGGTGGTGCTATGAAAAGCGTAATGGCAGGTCAGGTATCTAAACTAAGCGATGAAGACATAAAAATTCTCTCAGAGCATATCTCAAAACTATAACACTAAATATAAAGCGAAGAGACTCTGTTTTTCCCATCCCTTTTCGCTTTGTATAGTTCATCATCTACCATTTTATAGATATCATCCGTTGAGAACGACTTGCCTGTTTGAGTAAAATCCGCAACAATTACGCCGCAAGATATAGTAAGTACGCCAAAGGGATGGTTTCCTTTGTGCTCTATATTTAAATCTTCAATATTTTCTAGCAGTTTTACTATAAAGCTATCAATATTATCACTATTTTTGATGTTTAGTATTGCGGCAAACTCTTCTCCGCCGACTCTAAATACAAAGTCGCCCGCTCTGTTAAAATAAGATTTTAATTTTTTTGATATGGTAATTAGCGCTTTGTCCCCCATCTGGTGACCGTACATGTCATTGTAGTTTTTAAAGTTGTCTATATCGCACATAAATAGGCAAAATTTATTTTTTTCTCTTATTGCATAAGATAGCTCTTTTTGAAAAATCTCGTCAAAAAAGCGTCTGTTGTAGAGATTTGTTAATGCATCGGTTATGCTGAGTTTTTCTACCGTTTTTCTATCGGTTATATCTTTTGCCACCATTATGTATCCTAGTTTTTCTCCTTTAAAACTGTAGTAGGGAGCTATTGAGACATCTATCCAAAAAGGAGTGCCGTCTTTTTTTCTATTTTTAAATTCTCCATTCCATTGATTATCGGATGAGATGCTCTCCCATAGCTCTTTAAAAAGATTTGTCTCTTTATAATCGCGTATAATATCGTGGCTTTTTCCTACCAGCTCTGATTTTTCGTAACCGCATACTAAGCAAAAAGCTTTGCTTATATCTGTAATAATTCCGTCACAATCGGTATAGGAGACTATTACATGATTGTCTATTATTTTGTTAAATTCATCTCTTTTATGCTGAAACTCTTTTTCCCAAGTTGTATCAATCGCTATGCCGCAAATTTTTATCTCTTCATTTTCATCTTTTAGAGGAAATTTTTTTACAAAAAAGATTTTTCTCTCATTTTCTAAGTTTACTTCTATTTCGACTGTGGTTGACCTTTGCTCATTTATTACCCTTAAATCGCCGGCATTTAAAATTTTAACTACTTCTTTAGGAAAAAAATCTGCATCTTTTTTTCCTACTATCTCTGTGCTAAAAATTTTGAAAAAGGCGCTATTGGCAAATATATATGTTCCGTCTCTACTCTTTTCAAATATAATAGAGTCTATAGCGTCGAAAATATTCTTCATGTTATTTTTTTCGATATGTATGACTTTTAGATATTTGTCAAGATAGCGTAGAGATTTTTTAAATATAACTCGGTAGTAAAACATAATCAGTATAATATTTAAAATGCCGATAATTGAGAGTTTTTTAAGCGTGTCTAGGTGTATTTGATTATAACTTTGTTCACAATAATCAACAAAATTATTAAACGCGTCAAATATCTCATCTCTGTTGTTTATAAGCTCTACATGTAATTTTTCATTTGGGGCTTTGATATATGCGTGTGTCGTCTCAATAAAATCTTTTATTGGTTTGTTTTTTAAACTCTCTATGCTGATATTAGGTGTATTTGTTTTGATTAGATTTAAAAGTTCTTTTTCATTTGAAGAGTACTCGGATACTCTTGTTTTTAATCTCTCAAACGCATCTTTGTCATTTAGTAAAAAATGATTGTTAAGTTCAAAAATAATTTTTTGGGAAAGCACGCGTTGTTTACCGGCAATATTGATTAATTCAGCGTAATATTTGCTTTTATACCCCATATGTAAAAGCGTAATAATTCCAAATAGAAAAAGAAAAAAAATCAATATCAGCATTGTAAAATTTAATTTTTTTAGTTTATAAATATCTGACACATTTACCTCTTTTTATTTGAGTATAATGACTTAGTTTACGTCATTTCAGGCCTAATCCAAAACCTAAATTTATGATTAAACTAGAGACATTAATTTCATAAAAATAGTTGGCTCATTTTACTTTATAAGGAGATTTTTTTAAACCCACTATGGTGGTTTGATAAAAAACTACTATAAAACTAAACTAAAGTCAAAAAATTACCATAGTGGGTTTGTATGAAATTTGAGTTTTCAAAAGAAGAACTAGAAGATATCCACAGAAGGATAGGGCTTGCCGTAAAAAAATATAGAGAATATAAAGGATTCACCCAGCTTGATTTATCTTTAGAAATGGGCAACAAGTCTGTAAGTCTAGTCTCTGCCGCAGAGCTATTTACAAACAAAAAACGTTTTAATATAGGGCACCTTTATAAAATATCCAAGATTCTAAATATTCCAATGGCTTCCTTTTTTGAGGAAACATAAAGTAGTTAGATATTCCTTATCTTTTTAACCTCCGTAAAATATGTGTGTCCCAAGTAAATTACATAAAAAACCGCCCCAAAAAATATGGCGAACGGCACAAGCGATATAAGATAGAGTGCTAAAGTTTTCACTCTCAGGCTGTTTGCACTAAAAAAACTTATCTGCTTATCTTCCTCTTTTGTGGATATATTTGAAGAGACATCAAATGTCAGCATTTTGTGAAAAAAGTAGTAGAGCGGTATATTTAGCGCAACTATGTTTATAAGCGGAATAAAATAAAACGGTATCAATAAAATAAAAAGTAAAATCATAGTTGCCGCCCATTTTAGAGCCAAGAAAATGGAGTAGAGTATGTTTGAGTGTCCAATCATCTCAACATCCATATAGTGTCTTGCTTGAAGCTCCCTCAGGATAAACGGGGTTAAAAAACCTATGATAATAACAGCTACAAAAATAGAGATATAGATAGTTAAAAAACCGCCTATTGCATAGATGAAAAAAGTTGCCAGCCAAGAAGTTATGGCATAACTCATCAAAAATTGGATAATCGCAGAACCTTCAAGTTTGGCATCGATACTCTCAGTATGAGGAATGCCGTTTTCTATGGTGGTTTGAGAGCTTTGCAGTTGTAAGGTGCCAAGTTGTTCAATGCCGATTCCGGCTATGATAAAAAAGAGGATGTACATAACTATTAAGCTGATTACTAAAGGCAACACCGAGTATTTCAGCATTTTTGGAGTCAAAAAATCCTTGATACTAAGCAGCAGTATATTTTTTTCGCTCATCTTTTGCTCCATAATTTTTGATTTAACTTCAGTTCTTCTACAACGCCGATGGCTAAATGCAATGTTTTTATATATTCCATAGCTACTTTATAATCTAAAAGTGAATGAAATATGGCCGGCTCAAACAAATCTTTGTCATAACTGACAGCCATATAGATATGAGTGCCGATAAATGAGATATAAACAGAATGTTTTGATTTGTGTTTAAAAGCAAGCAGTTTTTTCATAAGCGAGTGGGATAAAATATATCTGGCTTCTATCTGGTTTGTGGAGTAGACTACAAACTCTTTTTCAAACTCAGGGTCATCCATTTTAACCAACTCATCTCTGGAGGCATTGTTTGATTGTAGCCAATGTCCGATTATGTCTCCAAATGTGCTTTGAGCGGTATCGGGCAAAATTACCGTTTCACCCATAAAATGCTTGTTAAAGTCGGCAACTATAAAAAGCCCTTGAAATATAGTGCTCCAGCTATCTTTACCTTTTGAGTTTTGATTTTTCTTTTGGGCATGTATGTCTGAAAACTGGATATTTATACCATCGATTTGACCTTTTACATAATCGTTTCCGCTCATCCTATCAGGCGTGTCAAAGAGCTTTGAGTGTTCAAAAAGATACTCTGAGATATGTGTTGCAGAAGAGTAGAGCAGAGAGCTGTCAATGGCATGAACAAGCGGTTTTATTACGCCCATTTTAAATTCATGTGTATAGTCGTGTACCAAAAATTTATATATTATAGCGCCAAAAGCAATATAGGCAAAGAGTATAAATTCGTAAAAGTTGCCCAATTTATAAGCGACAGCGGCAAAAACAACCGTACAAATAATAGCGATAGAAATGATTTTATGTCTGAGGCTTTTTCTATCGCTTTCCAGTTTTTCTAAAGTAGGAAATAGATTTTTGTAGTAAAAGTCGGTAAGCTCACTTACGCTTTTCATTTTTGCAGCCTTTAGCTAAAAAGCTCTTTGACATCTACATTTTTGCGCTCATTTTCAACTATCTCAAACACCTGTTTTCTTCTGTAGTTCATCAAAGAAGCCATAAAGCTTGTCGGAACCATCTCGATTGCATTGTTGTAGTCAGTTACGCTCTGGTTATAAGCTCTTCTAACAGCCGATATCTGCTCCTCAATCTCATGCAGAGTGTGTTGGAGGTGCATAACATTTTCATTTGCTTTAAGTTCAGGGTAATTTTCAACCGCCACCATAATAGAGCCAAGAGCGGAGCTGATTTTTGCATCAAGAGCGATTTTGTGAGCATCACTTATATCCGGTTTGGTTGCCTCTGCACGAAGCTTTGTAACTTCCTCTAAAAGCGACTTTTCATGCTCCATATATTTGCTTACAGAGGCAACAAGGTTTGGGATGAGGTCGTATCTTTTTTTAAGAACGGTGTCGACACTTGCAAAGATGTTCTCAACCTGATTTTTTTTGGCAATAAGCGAGTTGTACATTAAAACTAAGATTAGAGCTAGAACAATTAAGATAATTAACGGTATTGACATACATAAATCCTTTTGTTGTGGTTGGTGCAATAGTTTATCTAAAAATCATTAAAATATTTCAAGATTTTTTTATATTCGATTAAGATGCTTAGATGTATAGTGTTTGCAGATATGTTGATAGATGGCGTACCTAAATAATCATAGGAAAATATCATGATAGAGCTTATCGCCATAATATTCGTTGTTCTTTGGCTTTTGGGGTTAGTTACCTCTTATACGATGGGCGGGTTCATTCATATTCTTTTGGTTATAGCAATCGTGGTGATTTTAGTTCGTGTTATTCAAGGCAGGCGTTTATAAGTACAAAATTTATATCAGGAGATTTAAGATGACAAAAAACATAGGTAAAGTAGATAAAGTAGCTAGAATTGTTGTTGGTGTGATTTTTATTGTTCTTGGCATGATGACGGGAAGTTGGCTGGGTCTTATAGGTATTATTCCTATCGCAACAGCGGTTATAAATTGGTGTCCGCTTTATGATTTGCTTAAGATGAATACCTGCAACGATAAGTGCGAAAGTTAGAGTTTATCTAAGCAAACTTTTTTCAAATTCCCACATTCGTGGGGGATTAATGTCGATAAATAATGATTCAGACTCTAGTTATATCCCTAGCCGCCAAATAACCGCTTGCCCATGCAAATGCAAAGTTGTAGCCGCCTCTACGGCCAACTACATCTAAAACTTCCCCGCAGAAGTAGAGGTTTTTTTGTTTTAAAGATTCCATTGTTTTTGGGTTTATCTCTATTGTATCAACTCCGCCGCCGCTTACCTCTGCATGGCGAAAACCATGAGTGTCGCTTACTTCAAAACGCCAGTTAAGCATCTGATTTGCTATTTTTTTGCTGAGTTTTATATCTATTTCATCGCCATGAATTGAAGCCGAGATATTCAAATCTTCCAAAACGCCATGAGCAATTTTAAGCGGAAGCAGACCGGTTAAAATATCCAAAATTGTCATCTGCTTCGTCGAGGCAGCCACCTTGCCTATGTGGTTTGAGAGTTTTTGCGCATCAAACTTCGGAAGCAGGTTTATAGAGATAGTTACATTTGAGGAGTCCATCAGCGCCATACTTGCTTTTTGAGAGATGTCCAAGATTGCAAAACCTGAAACCCCGTAGTCCGTAAAAAGTATATCTCCGCTAGAAGTCAGCTCTTTTTTGTTGTTTACGAGCAGTGTCACTTCGCCGTCTATCTTGGCTCCGCTCATTTTTTTTGCAATTTTGGAATTTAGATGAAGCTGTACAAGAGATGGATATGTCGGGATGATGTTATGCCCAAACTCTTTTGCAAACTCCAAACCGTCTCTGTTTCCGCCAAGCTGCGTTGCCGCCTCGGAGCCTGTTGCAACTACTACCGAGTCATAATCGTTTAGGAGTTTTTTTACATCCGTGATTTTTGTGTCGATATGGAAATGCACGCCGAGATTTTTGGCATGAGTGATTAAGAGAGAAGCTACGCTCTTTGCTTCGTTGCTGAGCGGATAAACCCGTCCGTCATCTTTTATGTCAAGCAAAAGCCCAATACTATTACAAAATTTCTCAAACTCACTAAATCCAAACTCTTTAAGCGCATAATCTGCAAAGTGAGGATTTTGTGAGAAGTAGTCGTTTGAAGATAAGTTTTTGTTTGTGATATTGCAACGCCCGTTTCCCGAAGCCAAAATCTTTTTAGCACATTTTGGATTTTGTTCAAAAATATCCACATCTACATCGCCCTTAGCACAAAAAATAGCGCACAAAAGCCCAGAAGCCCCGCCGCCGATGATTGCTACTTTTTTGTTTTTCATTTGAAACTTATTGGCAAATATCAACTAATACGATTGCCCAAGTTACAACAAATACAAAAATACTTAAAAAAACTATCGTACTTCCGACATCTTTCGCTCGTCCTGCCATATGGTGATGATCTAGAGTAACCAAGTCAACGACTCTCTCAATAGCGCTGTTTGTAGCCTCTGCCATCAACATCCCCATAAGAGATATAAACATCAGGGCTTTGTTGACTAAAGTAGTGTCAATAAATATAATTACAGGAATTAAAATCAGAGTTAAAATAAGTTCAATTTTAAATGATGTCTCCGTTTGGATTAAATCTTTTAATCCGCTTAGTGCATAACCTGTGTTTTTGAAAAAATTATACCTTGGCTGGTTGCGCAATATATATCCTTTTAATCTGTCTCGTATTTTTTAGTAATTTTACCATTTTATCTATATAATTTTTTATCATATAAATTGTCTAAGGTTAAGACAAACGCCAGCGCATCTTTTTCCAGTTCAGTGTCATGTTCGGCAAGGATTAGATGAGCGTTTTTATCCAAATATGAAGCCGGCTTTTTATACGAAAATGTAACTGCCTCTTTATTTGGAGCAATAATTGAAACTTTATCATCCACACGCAATGCGTAAGTTCCATGAAACTCCATCAGCGAGATATTTTGTTTTTTATCACTAAAAATGGAGTGTCCCATAATAGGATATTTCAAGTCAAGCCCGATTAAATCTAACGCTGTTGCCAGGACATCGGGTTGTGTTGCGATTTTGTCATAGGTCATAGGTTTAATTCCGCCTCCCAATATTAGGGCAGGAATATGAAACATATCAACAGGAACCATATCACCGCCATAAACTCTAACATTATGGTCCGCAACTACTACAAAAACAGTATCTTTATAATACTCCTCTTTTTTTGCAAGTTCAAACAGACGCCCGATAGCGTAATCTGCATATTTAACAGCATTTTTCACGCTGTTTGCAGGAACTCCATCGATTAACTCGATTTTTTCGCATGGGTACTCAAACGGAGAGTGGTTTGATTGTGAAAACATAACCGTAGCAAATTTTTGATTTTTGGCATGCATCTTTTTAAACTCTTCGTTTGCTCTCTCAGCTAAATCTCCGTCACACACTCCCCATGGAGCGACAAAACTAGGATTCTCAAAGCATGGCTGGTCTATGATTTCATCAAACCCATTTCCGACATACCAACTTCGCATATTGTCAAATCTGCTCTCTCCGCCATACATAAAAGTTGTGTGATAGTCAAATGGCTTTAGCGCCGTTGCAATAGTAAAAAAGTCACTTTGGGATTTAGTTCTCTTTAATACTCCCTCACCGGGAACTGCAAGGTTTCCGGCAGAAGTTCCAGCCAAGCCTCTAATGCTTCTAGTACCGTTTGAGTATAAATCTTTAAATAAAATTCCCTCTTTGCTTAATCTATTTAAATTTGGCGTAATTCCTTTTTCTCCGCCGGTTGCTTCAACAAACTGGTAGCCCAAACTCTCTTGAACAAAGATAACCAAGTTCTTTGGCTTTGTTGTTTTAAAGTGGCTCTCTTCAGACCTTGAGAATGGGGAGGCAGCATCTATGCTTTGAATATCTAGTCTATTTTGAACCCTAGAGAGCGCCTCTTTGATATCCATTTTTCCGTATCGTTTTTGTATCTCTCCGCTTCCGTGTCTGTTGTTGATATATACAGCATAAACAATACTAAATATAGAGTTTTTTGTTATCTCGTTGACCATTCTGTTCGTTGTGTACATTGCATCGGATGTGTTGGCAGGTCTGTGACCAAATGATGAACGTGCACCCATAAACAGCAGTAAAAATAGAGGTAAAAACAGAATCAATCGTTTTTTATAGCTTGTGTCAAACAGTGCTGTGACACTATCTTTGGCGTATTTCAGATATAGATATATGAAAATACCTATCATGCTGAATGTTATAAAGAGTTCCGGCTTATAGTCGGCAAATATCATTGCAAACACTTCTTTTGGATAGACTAGATACTCAACAAAAAGGTAGTTTGGTCGCACATCATACTGAGCTATGAATGGAAAAGTTGCATTTTCTATATAGATAATGATTGATAAAACTACCAAAAAGTAGTACTTTAAAAATTTATTTACAAAATATTTTAATCTCTGGGGAGTGAGCGTTAGAAGCATCATAGGAATAAGCAAAAATACGGAGGCGGTTATGGTGTCCATTCTCAGACCGTGGATGAAAGTCAGCCAGTAATCTACACCGCTCTCTTTAAAGTTGTCGAAATATAATATAAACAGAGACAACCTGCCTATAAAAAATATCAATATCATATATAGATAATATTTTAGTAATTGTTTAAAAATGCCCATTTTTTTCCTTGCGTACTGTATATTTGAAATAATACAGCAATCAAGTTATCGAAATATAAACAGAAATAATAATAAATTTATATTTAGTTAATAAAAAAGTTTAAAGCGTAACAAGCTTGGCGCCAAAACCGCCCATATGCTGAGGCGCATCTTCAAATTTTTTTACTTTTGGATGAGATGATAGAAAATTTTTGACGGCGTAAGAGAGTTTTCCTGTCCCAATGCCGTGATAGACTATCACTTCATCCCAGCCGTTAATGAGTGCATCGGAGATAAATTTATCCAGAACTTCCGTTGCTTCATCAGCCCTCATACCGTGCAAATCACATTTTAGCCCGGCTCTTTTATCTACATTTAAATTTACATCGGTGCGAGGTTTTTGCTGTATTAGTTGGGTATGTTTGAGATGAGATGTTTTAGCTCTAACACGCATCCCCTCAACTTCAACAATTGCCTCACTTTTATCTTTCATGGCAACAATAACACCTTTTTTGCTATGGTACTTTACATTATCGCCGACTTTAAAAGCTACATCTATCTTTACCTGCTCTTTCTTTTCAACAGGCAGCTTCTTGTTTGCTTCGTTCATTGCTCTGTGAATTGCTTTCATATCTCCGGCACGAGCCGCCTGTTTTGCTTCGTTTATCGCGCTTTCATAGCTCTCTCTAAGAGTGTTCTTTTCTTTTTCCAACTCTTCGTAGACTTTTTGTTTCTCTTCTTTTAAATCTCTCTCTTTTGCTCTTAGCTCTTCTAGCTTTTTATCAATTTTTTGGTGTTTTTGTTTCAACTCTCTCTCTAGCTGTGAGCCTCTCTCGATAAGAAGATTTAGTTTTTCGCTGTTATCGCCGTAAACTGCTTTTGCCTCGTTTACAATTTTGTTTGAGATTCCATATCTGCTGGCGGTCTCAAATGCGTAACTCTTTCCTATGATTCCCTGCATAAACTCATAAGTAGGAACTCTGTTTTGCTCATCGTAAATCGCCGCCATAAGCTCAACATCATCACGGTCAGCCATAAGTGCGGCAAGTCGTTTATGGTGGGTCGTTACGACTATCTTTTGTCCTCTTAAAATCAACTCATCGAGTATAACTTTAAAGAGTGCGGCTGCCTCGTCGCTGTCAGTTCCAAGCTCTATCTCATCAACTCCGACAAGCGCATCTCTATGTTCAAAAATCTTTGAAAACTCCTGCATACGCCCCGCAAAAGTTGAGATATCGTTTTTAACATTTTGAGGGTCATCTATAATTGCTAAAATGTTTTTAAAGCTTCCAATGTGGGATTTGTGCTCATTTAACTTCATAGGGATTATATATTTTGCCATAAAAGCAGCACTTAAAATCGACTTTAAGAGCATAGTTTTTCCGCCGGCATTTACGCCCGTAATCATCAAAATATTTTTAGAAAAATCAACTCGTATCGGTTTTGCATGGTGAAGTGCAGGGTGAATGAACTCCTCCAAAATGATTTTTGAATCTTTTTTCGATTTTACCAGCTGGAGATTTTTATTTTTTGCAAACAAAACCCTTGCCTGATAGTTGTCAAACTTTGTAAACTCTTTGTCGCAAAATGAGATGAAGGGCAGAAGTTCGGCAAGTTTGGATGAGAACTCTTTTGCGTAGTTGTAAAAAATCGCCTCTCGCTCTTGGACAATGTAGCGAATCTGTTCTTTAGCTTTTAGTATGCTGTCCGGAGAAACATAAAAACCGCCGCTGCTGCTTCTGCCGACTATGGCACCTCGAAGCACATGGTTAAAACCGCCGCGAACCAAGAGGCACTCCTCATCGTTTATGAGATGAACTTGAGTATCGATAAGATAGGATGAGAGCTTTTGACTTGTTGTAAGTCTTTTTAGAGAGCTGTTGATATTAGATTTCTGCTCTTTAATGCGAGAACCTAAGGCAGAGAGTATTTCATCTAAGTTCTCTTCAAATTTTCCATCATGCGTGAAGTACTTCTCAACTTCAAAAAACTTTGGCTCTATGACAAACTTATCCATCCATTCGCCGATGATTCCCTTTAGCTCCATATTTTTAAAGTAGCGGAAATAGCGAACGACTTTTACGATTTCAAAAATCTGCTCAAATTGTAATACGCCATGTTTTTGAAGATGAAGTTTTATATTTGTAAAGTCCGCAACCTTTGGAGGGGCTTTAAACTCTATGGCGTCAAGCGCTTTGATGTAGCGGTAGTGAAGCTCTTGGTCACCCTCTATATAAAGAGCACTCTCGCGAGAAAAAAATTGTTTAAACAGGCTGATATGGTCGCTTAAATCGAGCTGATTGATGAGTGTATCAATCTTTGAACCGTTAGTTACTCGCATTTAGATGCACTAATCATCTGACCAAAGTTTGGTGTATGCTCTTTGCCTATAAAAGTGTATGTTCCTATGCTTAGAGTAAAATTTGTGCTGTTTACATCAATGTCGTTACACTTGATAGTGTTTTGCTGATTAAACCTGTTAACAACATCCAGCATTTTTTGGCTTTGTGCATTGCTGTAGCTATTAAATGCGATTGCAGATAAAATTATAGATAATACCGCTGCACTTACCAAAGTTTTTTGCTTATGAGTCAGTTCCGTAAAGTAGTGCAGAGCTAAAAAAAAGAGCCCTGCAACTATGATTCCAGCTATGTATGCCACTATGCAGTTCCTCTTATCTGATAAGTTAAATCTCCGGCACCAAAACCGATAATAAGACCTTTGTCCAATGTTTTAAGAGCCTCTTTGTCTTTAATAATTGTGATGGTATTGTTTGCTCTTGTGATTTTGTCCGCCATTGTCAGATTGTATCTTTTAAACTTCTCTTTGAAGTCAATATCTCTACTTGCTTCGCCCGCTGCCCATACAGGAAGGATTATAAGCTCCTGCGCACCCTCAAAACAGTTTATGAACTCTTCGAGATTGTCTATCGTACGAGAGTATTTGTGAGGCTGCCAGATTGCTGTAATTTTGTCAAAACCTTTAAGAAGCGCATACTCTCTGACTGATTCAAATGTTGCTTTTATCTCTGTCGGATGATGACCGTAATCATCAATGATTACTGTATCTTCTTGAGTTCCAACAATATCAAATCGTTTTTTGATACCTTTGAATGTAAGTATATTTTTTCTTATCTCTTCAATGTCCATAGACTCGTTTGCCGCTAAAATAGCCAAAGCCGCATCAAGGGCGATATGCTTGCCAAATCCCCAAACATCAAAACTGCCAAAATTTTTAAAGGTAAATCTTGTATGCGGCTCATCGTTTATAAGAATATACTCTATGTTTGTGATGTCACGGCTTGGATAGAGCCAAATAGCGTCTATCTTGCCGATTAATGTACTTAAAAATTTATCTTCCGCATTTAAAACACGGCAAGGAGCAGAGGAGATAAAAGTTCTGTATGAGTCATAAAAAAGCTCATAATTGTAATCGTAATACTCCATATGCTCCGGCTCTGCATTTATGACAATAGCGCAGTGAGGATTTGAGTTTATAAAACTTCCGTCACTCTCATCAGCCTCAAAAATCATAACATCGCTCTGTGGCGCGTATCTTACATTTGAGCCAAATGCCTTTGATTCCGCACCGATAATTGCCGAGCCTTCCATTATGGCCGTCAGTATTGCAGTGGTTGTGCTTTTTCCGTGAGCACCCGCAACAGCGTAGACTTTAGAGGTGTTTAAAATTTGCAGCAGTGCTTCACGGCGGGCAAGAACTTCAATCCCTTTTGCTTTTGCTTCTATGATTTCTGGATTGTCAGGGCGAATAATTGCAGAGTGGACAACTAAGTCTTGGTTGGTAATTGCAGATGCGTTATGAGGAACCGTAACGGCTATGCCAAGTTTACGAAGTTTTTGAGTAATAATGGTGTCAGAGATGTCAGAACCGCTGACCTCATGACCCTGAAAGTGCATATATTGTGCTAAACCGGATATGCCGATTCCGCCGATTCCAATAAAATGAATTTTCATTAGCTTAACTCCCCGTCTGTTTGGGAAATACCTAGCAATTTTTGTGCCTCTTTATTAAAACAACTTATATAAAAAGTACCGGCATTTTGTGTTGCATCTATATCGGCAATTTTTTCTAAAAAATCATCTAAAGTAAGCTTCTCTTTAGAGGCAATCCAGTGAAATTTCATTGCTTTTGAGAATTTTTCATCATTGCTAAGACCGCTAAGAACTTCAAACAGAGCACTTGCATCTGCTGTCTGACCTGCGCTGTAGTTTTCTATCGCATACTCATAGAGCGCTCTAAGCGTTGCAAAATCCTGAACTTCGTTTGTATTCATAACTCTATGAGCTTCTAGTGTGTCGGTTAATCTCTCTAGTGCCAAATCAAGAATATTTACATAAAAGCCGCTAAGCGTCTCTTCGTCAAAAGTGTCATGCGCTTTTTGTTCAAGAACATACAAAGATGCTATGTCCGAGCTTTGCAGTGCTTTTAAAACTTCTGCCTTTAAATCTTCTACTTTACTCATGATAAACACTCCTTAATTCTCTTTAGTGCGCTTTTTGTTTTTTGCGTATCTTCTACCAGAGCGATTCTGATAAAATCTTTTCCCGGATTAAAGCCATTTTCATCCGCTCTTGCCAGATATTCACCGGGTAAAACTTTTACATTGTAGTCGCGGTAAAGTTTTTTAGTAAACTCCAGAGCGTCAGGCACTCGCAGCCAGATATAAAATGTTGCATCTGGAATCTCGATACCTAAAATCTCCTTTGCCGCTTCAAAATTTTTCTTGTAAATCGCTCTTGCAATAGCGACATGCTCCTCATCGCTCCAAGCCACTGCAGCCGCACTTTGAAGAGGAAGAGGGGATGCGCAACCGATGTAAGTTCTGTAGTTTATATACTCTTTTAAGATACTTTCATCACCCGCAATAAATCCTGAGCGAAGCCCCGGAGCAGATGAGCGTTTTGAGATAGAGTTGATAACAAGCATATTTTTAAATGCGCAGTTTCCGACATAAAGTGAAGCCTCAAGAAGCGAAGGTACGGGTTTAGCGGTATAAATTTCGCTGTAGCACTCATCATTTAAGAGCACAAAGTTATATTTTAGAGCAAGTTTTACCCACTCTCCGAGCTCTTGTAAAGTAAGAGTAGAAGAAGTCGGGTTGTTTGGAAAGTTTAAAATAACAAGATGACATGCAGATAATTTTTCTTCATCAATCTCTGGTTTAAAGTTGTTCTCTTTGGTAAGATTTAGATAGATGGTTTTTGCTCTTGAAGCGATTGCTGCGCCCTCATAGATTTGGTAAAAAGGGTTTGTAAAAGCAATGGTAGGCTCTTTTTTGTCAAATAGAAAAAATTGCGGAAAGTTAAAAAGCACTTCTCTTGTTCCAAAAGTAGGGATAATCTGCTCATCGCTAAGTGTAACGCTAAATCTTGTTTTTACAAATTTTCTCTGAGCTGCTCTTAGGTTCTCTTCTCCTGCTATTTTAGGATATTTTCTTAACTGTGAAGAGTTTTGGCAGAGTGCTTTTTGTATAAAATCTGGAGTTTCAAACTGCGGCTCGCCGATAGTCAGAGCAGACGGTTCGTAGTTTTTATTCGGCGTAATATTTTCTAGTAAATTGTTTAGTTTTTCAAATGGATATGGTTCAAAATTCATCGTTTTCCTGCTTTTTTTCGTTGATGCGATTATAGCTAAAATCTAATAAACAAACCCAAAAAGCCAGAGTGGTATTTTATTCCCAAATCCTATCTCAATATCATCTGCGACAACAAAGGAGTCTGATATATCTTTGATTTGTTTAAAGCTTTTATTTTTTCCGCCTACTTCAAAAATGTATTTATCATCCACTGTGAAATCCCCGTGATAAGCGTATTTGACACTGTGCTTTTGTTTGAGCTGCGATACAAAAAAACTCTCTCTAAGGCTTCCTGAATTTTGGTTATCGCATAAAATATTGTAAAGATTTATGTTCTCAAGATATATTTTATCTGGTTTATTGAGTAGCTTTTTGTTTTTAAAATCTCCGCCAATTATCTCTATGAGGTTTGCTTTTTGAAGGTAGTAGAGATAGGAGTAGAGGGTGTTTCTGCTGATACCGCTCTCTTTTGCAAGATTTTGTATGTTTAACTCCATCGGGACACAAGCACAAAGCAGATGCAGAAGTTTTCGTATCGTATTGATTTTGTCGCTATCGACATTATAAATCGTTGCAACTTCGCTATCGAGTATGATATTTATAATTTCATTGAGCCTGAGGTTGTAACTCTTTTCCCCCTCCGTAAAAAAAGGATACGCTCCAAAGAGCTTGTAGTTGTTAAAATATTCGAGTGGTTTGAACTCTTTTTTTATCTTTTGAGCTATCTCTTGATGATTGTTCAAGATATTTTCTAAAGAGATAGCTTCTAACTCCAGTTCATATTTTATGGCTATAAACTCGCGTAAAGACAAACTTCCAAGCTCATAAAAAAGCGCTCTTCTGCTTAAATCGACTTTGGAATTTTCTATCTCAAGAGCCGAAGAGCCTGAAAAAATCACTTTGATATTTACAAAATCATAGATAGTTTTAAGTTCAAGTGCAAAGTTTTCTGCCTTGTGGATTTCATCTATGATAAGCAACTCACCGCCAAAAGAGCTAAATTTGATGGCTATTTCACTTAGCGTATTTACGATGTTGTCCGCACTGATATAGAGCATTTTTGAAGTCGGCAAGTTATAGCTATCGGCTAGTTGTTTGATAAGCGTAGTTTTACCGACACCTCTTTGACCGAGTATGCCTATGAGTTTTGATTGAAAATCAATCTCCTTAAATAGATATCTTTTAAACTTAGGAGTCGGCAAAGAAAAGTAGAGATTTGATAATTCAAGAAGTTTTTGCATGATTACTCTTTTCAATTGGTTGAAAAAAGTATAGCATAATTTTTATAATTGTTTGAAAAAAATCACTCAAGCTCTTCCAAGCATGAAGCTGTTCCCTCTGAAACCCTGCAGTATTTAGAGTCTTTGTCAAAAGAGATCATATACGGTCGTTGTGTCATATCAAGAGTTGAAGCAACATCGGCAATCTCTCTAAGCGCTTTTATGGTGCTCTCTTTGGCTTTAAAATCTACAAGCTCCAATATGTCCTCTTCAATCATTATCTCAATAAGAGTTGCTTTTGGGTCGGTTGATTCCAAAATATACTGCATAGTTTTTTCAGAGTCAAGACGAGGCAGTCTGTATAAAAAAATGTAGTATCTGTTTGAGAGTTGCAGCATCTTGTTGTCGTCTATTTTTTTTATAAGCTCGCGAGAATATTTGCACAAAGGATCTACAAAAACATAAACATCGCTTGCATTGCCGGTGCCAAATACTATGGCATGTTTTGATATCGACTCAAGGTCGCTTTTTGGTTTTTGCGAAGCAGAAATAACCTCTGCGCCTAAAAGATTAAAAACGAGTAAAAAAAGGATAGATAAAAATTTCAAAGTAAACTCCTTATGCTTTTGGAAGAGCGAATTTCTGCGTTATCAACTCTCCGTCGTGATTAAAAAACAGGTAGTAAAGCCAATCTTTTTTAACGCTTAGTTCTGCCAAATATCTAAGTGCCAGATTTGCCTGAAGCGAAGCTATATGCATGACTATCGGAGCGGCGATTCCCGCTGGAGCTTTTGATATTATTTTAAAAGCGTCTCTAAAAGATGAATTTTCAAAAAAACAGACCTGCCCGTGAAATGCCTCGACGCTTCCATAAATCCAAGGTAAGTTTTTGCTTTTTGCATAGCTGTCAATCTCACCGCGGGTAGGGAGGTTGTCGGTTGCGTCTATTATCAAATCAACGGCTATATTTTTTTTACACCACTCCTCAAAGTTGCACTCATGCGCAACGGCTTTTACAAACGGGCATCTCTGCTCGATGAGCATTGCGTTTATGGTGGCTTTGTTTTTCCCCTCGTCGCCGATTTTAAAAGCAATTTGGCGATGAATATTGTGTGTAGAGACTTCATCAAAATCAATTATGTGAATCTCGCCGATTCCGCTGGCACCCAAAGCAAAAGCCAATGAACTCCCAAGACCGCCGGCACCTACAATGGCTATTTTTTTATTTTGAAGCAGAGTTTGAGTCTCTTCACCCCAAAGCTGAACTTGTCTGTGAAAATATTTCATCATAGCAGAGCTCTTTTGTGCATAACTTCTTTAAATCCCCAAGTTTTTCTGGATTGAACTGCATCAGAGTGGTTCATATCTACAATCATCAGCTCCTCTTTGTTTCCGAGATGTTCTAAAAGCTCGCCGTTTGGCGAAGCTAAAAGTGAATCGCCATAAAAGTTCCAACTCTGATTTTTATCTCTATATTCGCCGATTCTATTTGCTCTTAAAATATAGCAGTTGTGGGTAAATGCGCGAGAGAGAATAAGTGCTTTCCATCTCTCGTAAGAGTCAAAAGTTGATACGCTTGGAACTAAAATACAATCAATATTTTTAGAAGAGAGGTGTTGGAACATCTCATCAAAATGAAGTTCAAAACCGCTCATAACGGCAAATTTAAATCCCTCAACTTTAAACATAAGAGGTGTTTGGATAGCTTTTGTCTCATTAGCAAAAAATTTCTCCTCATTCCAGTGAGGGTAGTTTATAAGAATTTGCTGTTGATAGTATGAGCAAGAAGTAGGAGCAAATTTGGCAATAGTTTTATATACCTTCTCTTTTTTTACAATAATAAGAGGTGCAATAATAGTGATTTTATATGTAAATGCCAGCTCTTTGAGGACTTTTATCTGGTGCAGAGCCTGTTCTTTTATCATACTGAGAGGAAGAGTTTTAAGCTCTTTGAAGAAAGGATTTAGTATATATTCGCCCAGAAGCAAAACCTTGACACCCTGCTTGTTGGCGATGCGGATATAGTTGTAGAGTTTAGTAGAGCTCATGCCTTGAGCACTTAGTTGAAGTACAGCCGCTCTCATTACTTCTCTTTTATCTCGGTAATTTTTATCTGCGCCTCTTCTAATATTTTTTGCGCCTGAGAGAGTTCGCTCATTCCTTTTTCATACGCTCTTAAACTGTCTTGAAGCGTTATTTCTGGATTCATAAGCGTCTCTAAAACTTTTTTTGCACTCTCTAATTTTGATTCAAAGCCTTCGGCTTCTTTAGTAAAAGCTCCGCTTTCTTCAGTAAAGCCTTCGGTTTTTTTAGCCATTTAAAATATCCTTTACATACTCTTCAAATTTTTCAACTTCAACCAAAAAGGCATCATGCCCGTAGTCGCTCTCAATATCTACATAGGTGTGATTTGTATTTCCAATTTTAGTAAGTGTGTCACTTATCTCTTTCATCTCAAAGTTTTTAAAGAGCTGGTCGTTGCTAAAACTTATAAGGTGCAGCTCACTGCTAACCTTTCTCAAAGCCTCGTTCAGCGAGTCAAATCCGCGAGAGAGGTCATAAATATTTATAGCTTTGGTTATGTAGAGGTAAGAGAGTGGGTCAAACAATTTTGTAAAATTGTAACCGTTGTACTCTAAAAACATCTCAACTTGAAACTTGCCAAAAAGCTCATAAAGTCCATCAGTGCTTTTGTAATCTCTGCCAAATTTACTCTGCATTGATTCATAAGATAAAAAGCTTATATATCCTGCCATTCGCCCCACTGCCATACCGGATAATCCATTCTCTTTAATTGTCTGGCTGTCATAGTATCCCCCTTTAAATTCAGGGTCTTTTAGAATTGATTCTTGAGCTACCTTGTTAAATGCAATAGCCCAAGGTTGAGTTGCATAAGTTGTTGCCATTGATATGATTTTTGATGCAAAATTAGGATAGTGGATTGCAAACAGAAGCGCCTGCATACCGCCCATTGAACCGCCTATAATCGCATGTACGCTGTGAATGCCCAGCTTGTCAAAAAGAATTCTTTGGGCTTTTACCATATCTTTTATTGTGACAACCGGAAACTTATAACGGTATGGGTTGTGATGCGGGTGTTGCGGACTCATAGGTCCTGTCGAGCCAAAACAGCTTCCGATTACATTTGTACAAATTACAAAATATTTGTCCGTATCAACAGCTTTGCCGGAACCGACAAGATTGTCCCACCAGCCCGGTTTTTTGTCGCCCTCATATGTTCCGGCGCAGTGGTGCGAACCGGTAAGCGCATGACAAATGACAACGACATTGCTTTTGTCGCTGTTTAATTCACCATAAGTTTCGTAAGTAATATCATACGGCTCTAAAATACGCCCACTCTCAAGGTAGAGCGGATTGGTAAAATGTTCAGTGTGCGTTTTTAGGTTTAGTGACAAATTATGCCTCTAGTGCCTGTTTGATGTCTGCTATTAAGTCCGTAATGCTCTCTAGCCCGCAAGAGATTCTAATAAGCCCAGATGGAACCCCACAAGCTGCCAGCTCTTTTTCATTTAACTGCTGATGAGTTGTTGAAGCAGGATGTGTAATAATAGATTTTGAATCTCCGATATTTACAACCAACGAGTAGAGTTTAGTTGCGTCTACAACTTTTACAGCCTCTTCAAGAGAGTTTACTTCAAAACTTAGAAGTCCGCTGCACGCGCCATTTTCAAAATATTTTTGAGCATTTTTATAGTTGGCGTTGCTTTTTAATCCCGGATAATTTACTTTTTTAACTTTTGGATGCGACTCTAAATATTCTGCTAATGCGAGTGCATTTTTAGAGTGTTCTCTCATGCGAAGAGATAGCGTTTCAATCCCTTGAATAAAAAGCCACGAGTTAAAAGGAGATACGACAGCGCCTAAATCGCGAAGAAGCGAAAGACGAGCACGAAGCGTAAACGGAGGAAGCGGTACTTCCACATAAACTAGACCGTGGTAAGATTGGTCTGGCTCGTTGAAGTGAGCATAACGAGGGTTTGCTTTTAATTTCTCAACCAAACCTTTTCTCTCTACTAAAATACCACCGATTGCAAGACCTTGACCGGTTGTATATTTGCTAGCGCTATGAACTGTAATATCAGCACCATTCTCAAACGGGCGGCATAAAACAGGAGTCGCAACAGTGTTATCAACTACCGTTAAAATCCCATATTCGTTTGCGATTTTAGTGATTGCTTCAATGTCTGCTACATCGATGCTCGGGTTTGTTAAAGATTCAAAAAAGATAACTTTAGTTTTGTCGTCTATTAGAGCTTTCATAGCATCGGTGTCATGAACATCAAAAAATCTAGCTTCAATTCCAAATCTTTTTAGTGTATGAGCAGTTTGCGTAAGTGTCCCGCCGTAGAGTTGTCTAGCACAAACAATGTTGTCTCCGGCCTCAGCCGCATTTGCAATAGCAAAAAAGATTGCGCTCATTCCGCTTGATGTTGCAAGTGCAGCCTCTCCGCCCTCAAGCTCGGCAAATCTTTTCTCAAAAACATCCGTTGTAGGATTGTTTAGGCGAGTATAGATATATCCTAACTCTTTAAGTGAAAACAGATTTGCAGCGTGCTGCGCATCTCTAAACTCATAAGCCGTTGTTTGATAAATAGGAACTGCCATAGCTCCCTCCGTACCCTTTTCATAACCCGCATGCAGTGCTTTAGTCTGTAAATCCATCTGATACTCCCCCAAAATAAAAATAATTGTCGCTATTTTATCTAAAATGGATTAATGTAAGTTTTAAATGGGTGTTATTTATTTCGCCAGCTCTTTTGTCCACTCTTGCATCAGTTGATGAATCTCTTCTTTTGGGGCTTCTAAAAAATCTATAACTATTTTATCTTCAAATTCGCAGATGCCGATGCTTCTTGGTCTAAGAGCCAACATCTTTGTATTTGGAATTGCTTGTCCAAAACAAAAAACTATGTTTTGAGCATCTATCAGCCCATCCATAATCTGTCCATTCAACTCTTTTGTGTGTGAATAGTGGTCAAAAAGAGCTATAAGTTTTGCAATCGGATGCTTTTGAATCTTCTCTTTAAAATAATCAGCTACCTCTTTTGCGCTTGAGAGTTTCATCTCTCTTTTTTGGAGCTCTAAGCTATAAATCGGATATTTATCCATAAAAACCGTTTTTTTCATTCTATATTCCCTAATGTAAATCTCATCTTTTATTAATATTATTATACATTATAATCTTCATAAATTCTAATATATTTATTGCAAAAAGTTAATAATAGCCAAGATGGACAATTGTCGCTAAATAATATTTTAAATATACCGATTTATAACACAATAATCAAGGAGAAAAATATGAAGATAGAACAATCTAATGTTTCACTTTTCTCGTCATATCAAAAAAACCATAAGATTGAGGAGATTGAAAGTTTACACATGTGGAAAGATAAAGAGGTAGCACCTGAGCGCGTAAGTGGTGGCGACCGTCTTGAGCTATCTAAAGAGTTCAAAAAAATGGAGCATGAAGCAAAACAGATTAACTCTGAGAATTATGCTTTTGATGTGGAGCTTGATCCAAAGCTGATGGCCATTATACGGGCACTTGAAGCTCTTACAGGCAAAAAAATAAACCTCTCGATGTATCATCACGCTGACTCTTCGAAGACGCTTGATAGTGCAAAAGTTGAGGCTTCAAAAGGTTCTGAGCAAAATACCCAACCTCAGAGATTGGGCTGGGGAATGGAGTATAGTTACAGCCGCAGTGAAATCAGCAGTGAGGAGCTTAGTTTTTCTGCAAGCGGCAGCGTAAGCACTAAAGATGGTACTCAGATTGATTTTAAATTGGCATTCAGCATGAGCAGAAGCGTGGCAACGCACGAGAGCCTCTCTTTTAAAGCGGGAGATGCTTTGATTGACCCGTTGGTGCTCAATTTTGATGGAAATACGGTAACCATGGGAAGCATAAAACATAGATTTGACCTTGACCTTGACGGCAAAGATGATGAATTTTCGTTTGTTGGAAGCACAAGCGGCTTTTTAGCACTTGATAAAAATGGCGACGGCAAAATAAACGACGGAAGCGAGCTTTTTGGACCTACGCTGGGCAACGGTTTTGATGAGCTTGCGGCGTACGATGAAGATGGCAACGCGTGGATAGATGAGAGTGACGCAATCTTTGAAAAACTGTTAATCTGGACAAAAGATGAAAACGGAAATGAGGAGTTATATACGCTAAAAGAGAAAAATGTAGGCGCGCTCTATCTTAACTCTGCATCAACAACTTTTGATTTGGAAGATGCTCAAAATAATCAAGTTGCAAAAATGCGTGAGAGTTCACTCTATTTGAGTGAAGATGGCGGAGCAGGGACACTCCAAGAGGTGGATTTAAGGGTGTAGAGCTATCTATTTTGCTCTAAATCGTAAATTACCGCTGTTCCCGCTATCAGGTCATGGAGTCCTCTTTTGTCCTCTCTGAATGCAGCCATGAAAAAACCTGCTAAAAAGGTAAGCGTTGAAGCTATATAACCGAGTGAGCGGATAATCGCCTGTTTGTTGTTTATATCTTGAAATGTTTTTGCATCAACTACTTTTACATGTACTATTTTTTTACCGGGAGTCGCTCCGCGCCATCTCTTCCAAAAAAGCAATGTAGTCAATAAAACAGAGAGCTGGAAAATAAGCTCCCATTCTGTTGAAGTTTTTGGCTGAGAGGCTAGAGCTTTTTGTGCATTTCCACTCATAGCGTAAGAGATGTTTTGTTGATATTGTGAAAAATCAAACCAGTTGCCGTCACTTAAAAAATAGATAAAAATTCCAACCGGCAGAGCTAAAAAAAGAGTATCCAAAATAGATGCGACAAGGCGAATCCAAAAACCGGCGTAAACAATATCATTTTTCATAAAAATCCTAATAACTAAGTTTAAACATATTTTTATAATACTGTTTTCTAGTTAAAGTAGAGGTTAGCGCAATAAATTAGATTTTTGGTTGATGCTTTGTGGAGTATAATGTTGAGAGAAAATCATAGGAGATATAATGAAAGCTATTCGTTTAATTGTTGTTGCTTTGGCGACAAGCAGTGTTATGTTTGCAGGTCAAATAGATGGCAATGCAGTGGTCGGCAGTGCGCTTGGTGCGGCGGCCGGTTCTGCAATAGGCTCAGTAGTCGGCGGAAAAGAGGGCGCTATTATAGGTGGCGGTGCAGGCGGTGCTATCGGAGCAGCTGTTGGAAGTGAAAAAGAGTCAGCTAGAGTTAGCGGAGGAGCAAAAGTCATTGTGCAAGGGGATGATGATGGTTACAGTGAACATAGCGACAATGGAAAACATAAAGGTCAACACAAAAATAGGCACAAAAACAAACATAAAAACGGGCGTGACGACTAGAGGGCAGTTGTTTTAGGTATGCGAAATCTGCATACCTAAAAAGTTATATGTGCAAAAAATTATATATGATAGTTCGGTGCTTCTTGAGTAATGATAACATCGTGTACATGGCTCTCTTTTAGTCCTGCACTTGTTATCTCAACAAACTCTGCTTTTTCCCAAAACTCTTCTATATCTTTGCTTCCGCAGTACCCCATAGACGCACGAAGTCCGCCCATCATCTGATGAACTATTCCGGCGATACTTCCACGAAACGGAACACGCCCTTCAATTCCTTCCGGTACAAGCTTATCTGCCGCCGTTCCCTCTTGGAAATATCTGTCGTTTGAACCTTTTTGCATAGCTCCTATACTTCCCATACCGCGGTATGATTTGTATTGACGACCTTGAAACATGATAGTCTCACCGGGAGACTCTTCTGTTCCCGCTAAAAGTGAGCCTGCCATGATGCAGCTTGCACCTACCGCTAAAGCTTTTGCAATGTCGCCTGAGTATTTAATCCCGCCATCAGCTATAACTGGAACGCCATGCTTTCTAGCTGCATCGGCACACTCGGCAATAGCAGAGATTTGAGGTACACCAACACCTGCAACGATGCGTGTTGTACAGATTGAGCCAGGTCCGATTCCGACTTTAACGCCATCAGCTCCGGCTTGAATTAGTGCTTCAACCGCTTCGGCTGTTGCAATATTTCCGGCGATTACATCAACTTCCATAGTCTCTTTTATTTTTCTAACAGTATCTAAAATGCCTTTTGAGTGACCATGAGCAGAGTCTAAAACCAAAACATCAACACCTGCATCAACCAAAGCTTTTGCACGCTCAAACTGTCCAACACCGATAGCTGCACCCACAATAAGCCTGCCAAAAGCATCTTTGTTTGAGTTTGGATACTCTATGCGTTTTTTGATATCCTTAATTGTAACAAGACCTTTTAAGAAGCCCTCATCATCAATGATAGGCAGTTTTTCTATCTTGTTTTTATGCATAATATCAGCTGCATCATCTAAAGATATTCCTTTTTTTGCACTGATTAGAGGCATCTTTGTCATAACTTCATCGGCTCTTTTTGTCATATCTTTTTGAAATCTCATATCGCGATTTGTAAGAATTCCCAAAAGCTTATTATGAGCGTCAATAACAGGAACACCGGAGATTTTAAACTCATTCATAAGTGCGTTAGCTTCTGCAAGCGTAGCATCAGGATGAACATAGATTGGGTCGATAATCACTCCGCTTTCGCTTTTTTTAACTTTTTTAACCTGTTTGCATTGAGTTTCAATATCCATGTTTTTATGGATAATTCCAACCCCTCCAAGTCTAGCCATAGCGATAGCGGCTTGATATTCGGTAACTGTGTCCATTGCAGCTGAAACCATAGGAATATTTAGTGAAATGTTACGAGTAAGTTTTGTGTTAAGAGAAACCTCTTTTGGCAGTACTTCGGAATATTGCGGTACAAGCAGTACATCTTCAAATGTCAGGGCGCGTTTACGAATTTTCATGGTCATCCTTTTAGGGGTTAAAAGTTTTTATGTTGCTATAAAATTCTCTGGATTATAGCTTTTTTGTGGTTAAAAAGAGGTAAAGCGGGTTTTTGTGTAAACTTTTATAAAGTTAAAAATAATAATTTAACAATTTCAATCTGTTACTTTTTGGCATTTAGCTCTGAAAGCAGCTCAAGCTGGAGTTCTTGTATTTGTACAAGGCGGTTCCACTGGTTTGAAAGAAGGTGGTCTACTTTTTCATGCAGATGCCTGATTTCCAGTTCTGCTTTGAGGTTTATTTGATAATCATGCTGTGATCGAATACGATCTTTTGCTTCTTGGCGATTTTGACTCATCATTATAAATGGTGCTTGAACTGCCGCAATGCACGAAAGAATAAGGTTTAGAAATATAAAAGGGTACGGATCAATCGGATGCGATATAAACATAAAAGAATTTACCCCAATCCAAATGAGGAGAAAAAGAGCAAAGCTGATTAGAAATGCCCAGCTGCCGCCGAATACGGCGATTTTATCCGCCATTCGTTCACCAAAAGTCCATTTTTGGTCAAATTTTGATTCAATATCAAAAGAGAGAAGTTCATGTTCTTTAAGGCTGCGAACTACATCTTGTGCGAGCGAAGATAGCTCACCGCTTTCGGATTCGAGCAGAAAATGAAGATAGTTTTCTCTAAATTCAGCTAAATCGTTTTTGCAAATGAAATTTTCAGTTGACCAGCTCGGGTAAGATTTAATTATTTCCGCTGCTATCTCTTTTCTTATTAATTCACCTGAAACAATATCTTTTGGAAGAAAAGATTTTTTGCAAATAACACAAGTTTTTTTTGGTGAGGCAACAGATGTCATAAATAGCCTTTTTTACTTGTTAATTTTGACTTATTTTTCCTATGGCGCATGATATAAAGCTTTTGGCTATTGAGATGCTTTTATTTGTAGCATCTTTATTTTTAGTTGAGGCAAATAGACTCTTATAAGATTTTCAACTAAACCTAAATCAACTCCTTCGTAATCATGAACAATATAGTTCCTTGTATAATAAGCTCCATCCCTATCATCTTTTAAGTTGTGTTGCATAACAGTCTCTTCGTCTATCTTTTTAAGTGTTTCGCCAATTTGAGAAATTCCCATCAATACTGCCATTTGACCTTCAAAATCTTCTAATGTTTTTACTATACCGTTGTGTCTTTTTGTAATTTCTTCAATATTTTCTATCATTTCTATGATAAATTCCAATTTTGCTTTTGTAGATTGTTTAGACATAAACTACTTCACTTAAAATATATTTTTGTGCAGTTTTTGAGAGGTTGTTTTTTGGCGCTAAATCTATTTTTTTGCCAAGTGAATCAGAAATAGTTTTTTTGATTTCGTCAAGCTTTTTAAAGCCCGTAAAACCAACATATTTGGAGTAAAAAATATCATCCAAGTGATATAAAATATCTACATCGCTTTGGAGAGTATTTTCATCTCTAGCGTAAGAGCCAAAAACCCCATCAATAATAAAGCCATCTTTTTGCAGTAGAGGTTTTAATGTTTTTAAAGTGTTTAGAAGGAATAAGTCTTTCATGCCAGCTTCTTATTATTGGAGTAAAATCATTGTATTTTAACATAATTTTTGTATCTATTCTATCAAGCAAATAGATTTTAAAAATGAGAGAGAAATAAATCATACTTAAAAAAATTACATGTAAATAAATAGCTAATGTAAAGACTAAATATATGTGATTTATTTTAAGTTCTTTTTACTTGAAAGCTGCCATTTCCAAGGTTAAATAATCTACTCTCAGCAATTTTAAAAGCACTGTGTTTATTAATCTCTAAAATTATTTTTTTAGTCTTGTTCAAAATATTTTCTGCATTTTTAATAGAACAAAAATTTTCTATATTTGATGATAAATTCAATAAAGCACCATTTGAATTATTTTGTGGATTTTTAACTTTTTTTGCAACAAGTTCAGTATGCCCATGAACAATAATATCTCTAAATTGGAATAATGGAGTGATTATTGAAAATACTTCGTCATTTAAGTCTATGTTAAAGCCAATAATTTCAGTAAGCTTTTTTATTTTAGATTTAAGAGTTGGGTGTTCATTTTTATCCCATTCTTTCCACTGTTTGTCTTCAATTAAACCTTGATGATTTATATATGCTTCTATACTAAAAGCACAAAATGATATAGATGAAATTAAGTTGTAAAACTGCCCTTCTTCACTTTTTTTAGCATTTTCAAAAAGAAACTCTGCTGTTTTATAATAAGTAGCAAATGTATTGTGATTAAAATAGTCCATATGTTTTCCTAATATTTAAATTAATAAAGATTTTAACACAATGAAAACTATATTTTAAATTATATTGCAATTTGTCATATTTTAGTATCAATTATTGAGGAATATAAGAAGCTAAAGGGCAAAAAGCCCTTTAGAGTTTTATTTTTGGTAGTTAATCTGCTTTTCTAAACTCAAAGCTCCGTCAAATAGCGTCTGCTCCTCATAAGCGTTTGCTATTAGCTGAAGACCTATTGGCATACCCTCAGAGCTTTTTGAAACAGGAACAGAGATAGCGGGAAGTCCTGCAAGGTTTACGCTGATGGTGTAAAGGTCGCTTAAGTACATCTCCATCGGAGTTGATAGCTCTCCGAACTTGTTTGCGGTTGTAGGTGCAACAGGCGAGAGTATCAAATCCACATTTTCAAATATTTTTGAGTATTGGTCTTTTATGAGGTGTCTTGTTTTTTGCGCTTTTACATAGTAAGCCTCATAGTATCCGCTAGAGAGTACAAAGTTTCCAAGCAAAATACGGCGTTTTACTTCATCGCCGAAACCCTGACTTCTTGTCTGGATAAATGTGTCGTTTAGGTCTTTTCCGACAACTCTGTTTCCATAGCGAATGCCGTCATAACGAGCTAGGTTTGTAGTAGCTTCTGCCGTTGCCGTGATGTAGTAAGCTGAGATATCATACTTTGCGTCCATTAACTCAGCTTCTACTATCTCGTGCCCTGCATTTTTAAGTGCGGTTATCGCCAGCTCATAAGCTTTTTTTACATCATCACTTGCATTCTCAATGTGTTTTGGAAGTACGGCAATTTTGAGTTTTCTAGAAGCGTTTAGCTTGTCGCTTACTTTGTCATTTTTGTTTGCGCTTGTAGAATCTTTCTCATC
>MIBZ01000020.1 GCA_001829675.1 Sulfurimonas sp. RIFCSPLOWO2_12_36_12
CTTTTAGATACTCTTAGCGGAGCTATCGGGCGAGAGGTCGGGGTCTCTTTTTTGAGCTTTGCCAAAGTTATGAACCGTCTTCCTGATATAGAAAATATATTAAAAACCGGAAATGGCGAATATAGCGATGAGGTTGATGTTCTTTATGCTCTAAGCACGGGAGTAGTGAGTGCGTATCTTAAGGATAAAAACGAAGAAAAATTAGAAAATATTTTAAGATACACTCTTGGGCTAAAGAGCGAATTTGCTGTTATGATAGTCCAAGATTTGCAAAGAAACGGCGTGAGAATGGAGCACTCGGAGGTATTTAGGGAGTGGGTTAAGAAGTTTGCATATCTTCTTGGATAGCAGATGTCATTAGAGCAAAAAATCTCTCAGGCAAAAGCCAAACTTTTAGTAGACTATCCGCTCTTTGGAACAATCGCTTCAAAGTTAGAGCTGGTTAAAAATGATGACATACAGAGTTTTAAGAGCAACGGTATAAAGCTTGAGTACAACAGCGACTTTTTAGAGAGGCTTACAATTGCAGAGATGGAGTTTATTTTTGCAAACGGTGCAATGCACGCTTCTCTCGCTCATGAAGCAAGAAAAAACGGAAGAAGCGGCTGGCTCTGGCAGTTAGCGACTGACTATGCAATAAACGACATGTTGGTTGAAAACAACCTTGAGTGTCCCGCTGAAGCCCACTACTCAAAGCGTTTTAGCGGTCTTTATGCCGAAGAGATTTACGCACAGCTTAAAGATGATATTTTGCGTGACGAGCTTGAGTATGAGGCTGATGATATTGACGATGTGCAAAACCAAAACTCTCCGCAAGAAGAGCTTCAAGAGGAACAGCTTTTTGACGAGTTTGCAAAAGCAGTTTTTGAAGAGGAGATGAGAAGCGGTGAAGTTCCAAGCTCTATGGAGAGATTTTTTAAAATTACATGTAATGGCAAAATAAACTGGAGAGATGAGCTAAAAGCGGCTTTAGAGCGGTTCCACAAAGATGATTATACGCTTCTTCCTCCAAGCAAAAAATTTCTGCACTTGGGCATCTATCTGCCATCTTGTATTAGCCAAAGATTCAAGCTTGTGGTAGCGGTTGACAGTTCCGGTTCTGTTGATGAAAAACTTATAAATGAGTTTTTGAGTGAGCTAAATTTTCTTATGAACACAATACAAAACTTTCAGATAGAGCTGCTTGTGTGCGATGATAAAATCCAGTCACACAAAACATTTTACGGCGGTGATATACTTGAAACCGATATAAAAGGCGGCGGAGCAACCGACTTTAGAGCTGTTTTTGAGTTTGTTGAACGAGAGCTAGAAGATACAAAACTGCTTCTCTATTTTACAGATTTGGATGGAATATTTCCAAGAAATGAGCCAAATTATGCTGTAAAATGGGTCTCTCCAAAAGAGGCGAATGTACCTTTTGGAGAGGTTATAGTACTCAGAGATTAGTTGTGAACAATTTGGTTTCTGCCATTTTGTTTTGCGCTGTATAGCATCATATCCGCCTGATTTATACTCTCATCAAGCGTATCTTCGCGGTTTATGGCAACACCGATTGAGATTGTAAATCTTATCTCTTCGCCTTTTTCTGAAATTGTTACTGAATTTTGCACCTTTTCTCTTAATCTTTCAAAAATTTTCAATGCATTCTCTGCCGTAACATTTTTTACAGCTACGCAAAACTCTTCAGCGTCAAATCTTGATACCACATCATTCTGGTTTGTACTTGCTCTTAAGATGTCTGCCACGCTATTTATAACTTTATCCCCTGTTTCATGCCCATAAGTGTCGTTTATCTTTTTAAAATAGTCGATATCAATCATAGCAATTGCAAAATTTTCATTTTCATTTGTTGCTTTTTCAAAATAGATTTGCATATTATTTAAAAAATAATTTTTGTTATAAAGACCCGTTAAAAAGTCGCGGTTTGCGTGGTTTGTTATGGCATGTATATTTTCTAACGCTTCAATGGAGTTGTTTACGCGGCATGAAAATTCCTCTTTTGAAAATGGTTTTTTGATGTAGTCGTTCGCACCGTTTTTTAAAAATAGAGCTGTTGTTTCACTATCATCGTCACCTGAAATAACTATAACGGACAGATCATTTTTGTTGTAAATCTTTCTTATCTCTTTTGTAAGCTCAAGTCCATTTATAACAGGCATATGATAATCAGTTAAAACAAGGCTTATATCCGGAGTTGTGCTTAAAATATTAAGTGCTTCCTCCCCATGTGCGACCGTTATAACCTTATAAAACATATTTTCAAGCATGCTTTGCATCTGTTTTCTGAAAACTATGGAGTCGTCAACAACTAAAATTTTATGATTTTGATTTTTATGAAGCCTTGTTATCATCTGAATTATATAGTTGACATCGTTTATGCCGCTTTTGTTTATATAATCTATGATATTTTTTTTAAGCATATCGTTTCTAAAATCTTTATCAATATTTGCACTTAAGACGATTACATGGTTTTTATGCTCCAATGCATAATCAACAATCTCGCCATTTGGGGCATCCGGAAGGTTTAAATCAACAAGAGCCAAAAAATATTTATATCTCTTAAAAAAGAGCTTTGCCTCAGAGAGTTTATATGCTACATCAACCTCAAAATCAAGCTCAGCGCTTAACTTTTTTGCTATTAATTTGGCTAAAGTTTTGTTATCTTCTACTACTAATATTCTCTCCATAATTGCACAAACATCCTCATAAATTTTTTATATTATAGTATAATTTTTTATGGATTATTTGAAAAATATTATTGAGAAACTTCAATCAAAAAAGAATGTTTTTTTAACAGGCGGTGCCGGCGTTGGAAAGACAACAATTACAAAAGATGTCATACAGCACTATGAAGCTGAAGCAAAAAAAGTCGCAAAACTTGCCTCTACAGGAATGGCTGCTACACTCATAAACGGGCAGACTCTACATAGTTTTTTAGAGCTGGGAATCGCAAGTGATTTAGATGAGCTGCAAAGAAACGGCAAGCTGGAGATTAGCAAAAAAACAAAAAAACTCATATCTTGCATGGATTTGATTGTTATAGATGAGATTTCAATGGTGAGCGATACTCTGCTTGATATGATAAATCTTAGATTAAAACAGGCCGGTTTTAAGGGTGTAGTTCTTGTAGTCGGAGATTTTTTGCAGCTTCCTCCCGTTGTGCGGGGTTATGGTGAGGTTAGATTTGCATTCGAGGGTGCTTCATGGAAAGAATTTAGTTTTGAAACAGTAGAGCTGACGCATATTTATAGAACAGACGACAAATATTTTATAGAACTTTTAGCATATATCAGAGACGGTTTTGTAGATGAAGAGGTACACAATAATCTCAACGAATATATAAAACCTCTGCCGGAGGATTTGAGCGAGTTTACCTTTTTGTTCGGAAAAAACAACTCCGCAGCGGTGCATAATAAAAATCAGTTAGAGTTTATAGAGAGTGAACTGTTTGTAAAAGAGGCTCAAATAATCAAACATGTCAAAACTGCTAAAGATATTGAAATAGAACGATTTATGGATGATGCAAGAATAGAAAAAGAGCTGGAGTTAAAGATAGGCGTTCCTGTTCTTTTTACAAGAAATTCTTGGAACTATTTTAACGGTGAGCGCGGTATTTTAGTAAATATAGACAGCAGTTTTGTCTATGTTCAAAAGAGTGACGGCGTAGTTGTGAAGTTAGAAGCGGTAGCTCAAAGTAAAGAGGTTTGGAAAGAGAAGAGTGTAGGCGGCAAAAAAGAGATGCTTCAAGAGAGCATTTTTAGCGTTTATCAATA
Organism: Sulfurimonas sp. RIFCSPLOWO2_12_36_12; assembly: GCA_001829675.1. Taxonomy (GTDB): domain Bacteria; phylum Campylobacterota; class Campylobacteria; order Campylobacterales; family Sulfurimonadaceae; genus Sulfurimonas. Next base: position 3,774 of record MIBZ01000020.1, read on the forward strand.
CCCGATAAAACTGGCTTACGCTATTACGATTCATAAATCACAAGGAATGTCCATTGTGGATTTGATAATTGAGACAAACGAGATTTTTGCGCCGTCGCAGTTTTATGTGGCAATATCCAGAAGCTCAAATCCTAAACGCTTAAATCTAATTGCACCCAAAAAACAGTGGAGAGATATAGTTTTTGTAAATCAAAAAGCTTTAGAGTTTGTAAAAAAAATATTTTAAATATATATTACTTTGTACTGTTCTCATCAAGTTTTATGTATGTCTCATAATTTACGACACTTCCGCCATACTTCTCGACATGTTCTTTTGCATCTTTTTCTTCCGCAAAAGCAAAGCTCTCCTGCATCGTTCCATATTTGTGGCTATTTATTACAAAAAAAGCATTTTTTGCATCAATCAGTCCATAGTTTTTAGCGTCAATTATGTAGGTTGGTTTTTTTACCAAACTATCTTTTGTAACAATATCTTTTTTTTCTGAGGCAATAAGAGAGAGAGCAATTAAAAATATCAGTAATGTAGTTTTCATATCAATCCATTATGGTAAATTTCATATAAAACGGCATGTGAAAATTCACATGCCGCGCATAAAATTATAGTTTTTCGCTGTTTTTCGCTAAATACTCAGCAACGCCCTCTGTGCTTGCTTTCATACCTTCATCGCCTTTTACCCAACCGGCAGGACAAACTTCGCCATGCTCATCCGTAAACTGCATAGTATCTACCATACGAATCATCTCATCGATGTTTCTTCCAAGTGGCAAGTCGTTGATTACGGCATGACGAACAATACCTTTCGCATCAATCAAAAATGAACCGCGAAGTGCTACCGCCTCACCGAAAAGTACATCGTAATCTTTAGAGATTTGCTTTGTAAGGTCAGCAACAAGTGGGAATTTAACTCTGCCGATACCGCCTTTGTTTACAGGAGTTTCTCTCCATGCAAAGTGTGAAAACTGGCTGTCAACGGAAACACCGATAACATTTACGCCACGGCTATTGAAATCTTCAATTCTGTGTGAAAATGCGATTATCTCTGATGGACATACGAAAGTAAAATCTAGTGGGTAGAAAAATAGAACCGTGCCTTTTTTACCAAAATTTTCAGATAATTTAAAATTATCGACTATCGTGCCATCGGCTAAAACTGTTGTGGCTGTAAAATCTGGAGCTGGATTTGTTACTAACATATAAATGTCCTTTTTGTTTGTTTGCAAAATTTTAACAAAAGTATATTAATGAAAATCTGAGCATTTAAAGTTATAATCTTTTTTGATATACTTTCGCTGATTTATAGATAAGGAAAATCGATGACAAAAGAAGCTTCTGCTCAAAAAGAGTATATTTTTACTTCAGAGTCTGTAACAGAGGGGCATCCTGACAAGATGGCAGACCAAATCAGCGATGCAATTCTGGATTATATTATTGAACGAGATACTACCGCGCATGTTGCGTGCGAAACATTGGTATCAAACGGATTTTGTATAATAGCAGGCGAGCTCAAAACTACGACATATGCACCGATGCAAGAGATTGTCCGCAGGGTTGTCCAAGAGATTGGTTATACGGATGCAACTTACGGTTTTGATTACCGCTCTGCCGCAGTTTTGAATGCCGTCGGAGAGCAATCGCCGGACATTAATCAGGGTGTGAGTCAAGCAGACGGGGAGATAGGAGCAGGTGATCAGGGTTTAATGTTTGGTTACGCTTGCCGTGAAACAGATGTTTTTATGCCGCTTCCTATATATTTGGCTCACCGTTTAACACAAAGATTAGCCGAAGTTCGCAAAGAGGGGATAATCCCATATCTTCGCCCGGATGGAAAGGCTCAAATAAGCATCAAATATGTAGGTGACAAACCGGTTTATGTTGATACCGTAGTAGTTTCAACCCAGCATGCTCCGGATGTTTCTCAAGAGAAGATTCACGAGGATGTAATCAGAGAAGTTATCAGACATGTTATTCCGGCTGATATGATGGATGAGAGCACTATCTTTCATATAAACCCAACCGGAAAATTTGTAATCGGAGGTCCTCAAGGCGATGCAGGGCTAACGGGGCGAAAAATAATAGTCGATACATACGGCGGAAGCTGTCCTCACGGCGGCGGTGCATTTAGCGGCAAGGACCCTACAAAAGTTGACAGAAGTGCCGCTTATGCAGCAAGACATATTGCAAAAAATCTGGTTGCAGCCGGTGCGTGTGACAAGGTAACCATACAAATTTCCTACGCAATAGGTATAGTTCAGCCGACCTCCATAATGGTAAACACGCATGGAACAGGCAAAGTAAGCGAAGAGAAGATAGAAAAATGCGTTAAAGAGCTGTTTGATTTATCTCCAAAAGGAATTATAGTAGCACTTGATTTATTGCGCCCAATTTACAGAAAAACAGCGACATATGGGCATTTTGGAAGAGAAGACAGTGATTTTACATGGGAAAAAACAGATAGAGTAGATGATATTAAGAGATACTTAAAACTTTAATAATAATCAGTTTTTTAAACGAGGAGATATTTTTATATGAAAAGCGTAACAAATTTATATTATTACGCTTTTATCCAAGAAATTTTAGCTATCTTTAAAAATCTTTTGTTAAACTTACCACGAAATTAAAAACTAGGAGAATCCTATGGCAGTAATTATTGGCGATACATGTATTAACTGTGGTGCTTGTATAGATGAGTGTCCGGTAGAAGCAATCGTAGATGAAGATGATAACCCGACGGGTGAAGAAATTTATTATGTATATGGAAACAAATGTGTAGAGTGTGTTGGTCATCATGATGAGCCTGCATGTGCTACTGCATGTCCTACTGAGGGATGTATTACTTGGGATGCTATCGGTGAGAGCCCGGCGCATCGCGAAGATATTACAGCTAGTATGCGCGGAATCGGCAAACCTGTAGTAGATTAATTTTTACAAAATCACAAAGTGTTTTACGCTTTGTGATACCCCTTTTAACCTCTTAATTCACAAATTTATCTTTTTAATTTAAAATCAATTCTTTTTTAGGTACAATTCCACCCTAATTTTATATATTTAATAGGAGATTTGATGGAACGAACACTATCAATAATAAAACCGGATGCAGTTGCTAAAGGTGTTATAGGTAAGATTTTAGACCGTTTTGAGAGCAATGGTTTAAAGATAGCGGCAACTAGAAAAATGCAACTTTCTCGCGCAGATGCAGAAGCATTTTATGCAGTTCACTCTGAGAGACCTTTTTTCGGTGATTTAGTTGATTTTATGATCAGTGGTCCGGTAGTTGTTTCAGTACTTGTAGGTGAAAATGCACTTATGAAGAATCGTAATCTTATGGGAGCTACTAACCCTAAAGAGGCAGAAGCTGGAACAATTCGCGCAGATTTCGCTGAAAATATAGATGCAAACGCGGTTCACGGAAGTGATTCATTGGAAAATGCGGCTGTTGAAATTGCATTCTTTTTCTCTGAGAGAGAAATTTCATAAGTAGATCTTTTTGAAAGTATCTCTTAAGAAAGTTAACAAAACCCCGTTAGATTTTGAAGTTAAATCTAATGAAATAACTTTTAAAGGTTATTTACAGTATGATGCCGACAAATTAATTTTGCTAAAAGCACGATTAAGTGGAAAAATTGACGCAGATTGTGATGTTTGTGCTAATGAGTATAAACTTGAAATAGATGAAGAGATAGAATTTTTCATCTCTGACGGTATCTATGAAAAAAGTGAAGATTCTCTTTTAGATGTTGTAGAATCATTGGATTCTATAGCAGATTTAGAAGAGTTGATGAACTCTGAAATAGAACTCATTAAAAGCGATTACAATAGTTGCGAAGATTGTAAGAAAAATAGTGCTTCTGAAGAAGAGGCATTTTAAGTATAGTTTCTGCCCCAAAAAGGGGCAAGCTTTAGTGCCAAAGCGGCAAGCGTAGCAAGATGGGCTCTGCTCATATTGCGTTTTTAAACAAAAAGAAAGGAATATATTATGGCAGTACCAAAACGAAGAGTATCTCATTCTCGTTCAGCGAAAAGAAGAACTCACTATAAAATTACTTTAGCTAAACCGGTTAAAGATAAAGACGGAACATACAAGCTACCACACCATATTAACCCAACAACCGGTGAGTACAAATAATCAATGGTAAAGATTGCTATTGATGCAATGGGCGGGGACTTCGGTCCTAAGCCAATTGTAGAAGGCTGTATTCAAGCTCTCAAACAAAAACATTTTATTCCTATCCTTGTAGGTAAAAAATCAGAAATTTTACCTCTGTTACCAAAGCGTTATAGAGATAAGATTTCCATAGTTGAAGCCGATGATGTTATATCTATGGATGACGCGGCTACCGATGCCCTTAAAAGAAGCGAGAGTTCAATCTATAAAGCCATTGAATTGGTAAAGAATGGCGAAGCGCATGGTGTAGTTTCCGCTGGACACAGTGGAGCAACTATGACTTTAGCTACTCTTAGATTAGGGCGTTTAAAAGGCGTTTTAAGACCAGCTCTTGTCGCTCTTATGCCTACAAAAAGTTCTCGCAGATCAATTATATTAGATGTCGGAGCTAATGTTGACTCTAAACCTGAGCATTTAGCGCAGTTTGCGGTAATGGGCGGATGCTATGCCGAAGATATGTTTAAAATATCTACTCCATCAATCGGTCTTTTGGCAAACGGCGAAGAGAAAAGCAAAGGTAATGAAGTAACAAAAGCAGCATTCAAGCTAATTGAAGGCTACAAAGGCTTTAAGGGTAATGTTGAAGGTAGTGATATTTTTAATGCAACCTGTGATGTTATAGTTTGCGATGGTTTTGTCGGCAATTTAGTATTAAAAGCATCTGAGGGCGTGGCTTCGACTATTAGCGGCTTAATTAAAGATTATATTAGAAAATCTCCAATAGCTATCACGGGAGCACTTTTAATGAGAAAAGTGTTTGTATTGCTTAAAAAACAGATGGATTATGCGGAGATAGGCGGTGCGCCGCTCATCGGAATTCAAGGCTGTGCAATTGTCAGCCATGGTAAAAGTAATCCAAAAGCAATAAAAAATGCAATTTTTCAAGCAATAAGCTATGTTGATACCGGTGTAAACGAACACATTATACAAAGACTTGAAGCGCTAAAAAACAAGGAAAATTAATGGCATATGCTGCATTTCGCTCTATTGGGGCTTACGCTCCAAGCAAAGTACTTTCTAATGATGATCTTGCAAAAATGGTTGACACATCGGATGAGTGGATAACAAAAAGAACCGGTATAAAAGAGCGTCGTATTGCAGCAAATGACGAGTTTACAAGCGATATGGGCATGAAAGCTGCCGAGAAAGCAATTGAGAGAAGCGGTTTAGATAAAAGTGAAATTGATATGGTAATTTGCGCAACGATATCGCCGGATTATTTCTGTATGCCTTCAACTGCTACTATCATCTCTACGAAGTTGGGACTTGGAAATGTTACGGCATTTGACATCTCGGCGGCTTGTACGGGCTTTGTCTATATTTTATCGATTGCAAAAGCATTTATAGAATCCGGAATGAAAAAAAATGTTCTAATCATAGGTGCCGAAAAATTATCTGCAATTACCGACTACACAGACAGAGCAACATGTATTCTTTTTGGAGATGGCGCTGGGGCAGCGATTATTAGCGCGACTGACAACAAAGATGAAGCAATCATAGATATTCATACCGGAGCTGATGGACAATTTGCAGATTTGCTTATGTCGCCAAACGGCGGAAGCGGCTCTTTTCATGATACTTTAGAGCAGGAAGCAACAAGCTGTTTTATGCAGATGAAGGGAAACGAGACTTTTAAAGTTGCAGTTAAAACTTTGACAAAAGATGTTGTAGAGATATTAAAAGAGAACAATATTCAAAGTTCTGACATTAAACATTTCGTACCGCATCAAGCAAATTTGAGAATTATAAAAGCTGTAGGCGACGCTCTGAAATTAGAAGACGAGCAGGTAGTTTTGACAGTTGAAAAATATGGAAATACTTCCGGTGCTTCTATTCCGATGGCGATAAATGATATTTATGAAAGCGGGAGACTTCAAGCAGGGGAGCTTATGCTTTTAGATGCTTTTGGAGGGGGGCTGACATGGGGTTCGGCTCTAGTTCCATTTAGCCCTTTAAAATAACTCTTCTAAAATGATACTTTTGTCCGATTTTAGCGTTGGGCTTTAGTTTTATTTTCGTCATTTACAACAAGTAAACTCCTCAATAAAATTAAATCCCGCCTCAAACTAGAACAAAATTATCTATTTTATAATACCTATTTAACAATCAAGTACAATTTTTACCTAAAATCAATTTCTATTTGACTTTTATGCAATTGCTTTAACTCAAACTGCATGAACGATTCTGCAACCGAAGGGTCAAAATAGGAACTATTTTGGGGTACCCACGGTGAAGCCTAAGTGAATGAGTTTAGAGTTATGCAGTTGTTCTATTTTTTAAAGCCTCAACAACTTTCGCATAAAACTCTTTTTCATCTGGAAGATTCAACTCCGCCTCTCTTAGCTTTTCTCCCCACATCGGGTTTGGAAAGTAGCTGTCATCTTTAAATCTTGCCATTACATGAATATGAACTCTTGGAAGCACATTGCCAAATGATGCCATATTTATCTTTGCCGGGTTATAGTAGTTTTTCATCTCGATTTCTATAATGTCATAAACTTCCCAGAGTTTGATTCGTAACTCTTTTGGAACATCACCTAACTCTTTGTATGGTTTTTTAGTAAATATTTTCAGCCATGGAATTTCGCTAGACTCTTTTTCTATGTATAGTTCATTATCTTCATAAATAATCATATTGTCTCTTTTTTGATTAAATTATATCGTTTTTTGGGGTTTTAGAATGAGCTTGGGAGTAGTTTGTGTTGTGGCAAACCCGAAATTAATTTCGGGTTTTGGAAAGTAGCTTTTAGTCTCTAGTTCTTGAACGGTTTCTATCGCCACTTGGACGACTTCTTTCACCGCCTGCAGCGCCGCCGCTAGCATTTGCGCCACGGTAACCGCCGCCGCTTGGACGACTTCCGCCTTCGCTTGAACGAGGTTTATCACTGCTAGTACGGTTTCTGTCGCCGCTTCCAGAACGATTTCTGTCACCGCCTCCGCCTGAACGGCTTCTTGTTCCTTTGTAACCGCCACGACCGCCACTTCTGTTATCGCCTCTTTTACTAGCGCGGTCAAGTATTGCCGCTAATTTATCAGCAGGGATTCCGATAGAATTTGGACCGGCAATTGTCTGTTTGTCTAAAATCATAGAAACCAGCTTAAACATAATAGTCGCTTCATCTATATCTTCTTTTAACATGTCAAGAATTTGATGTGCTTCATCGTAAATTTTTTGATTTTCTATTGTCGTAACAATAGTTTTTAAGTTAGTAGCTCTTAAATCATTTTTGCTTGGAACGAATGCGTGAGTCATTGTTGTTCCAACTTTTGTTTTGATTCTTTGAAGCTCTTTGAACTCTAGCGGAGTTAAAAGTGTAATAGCTTTACCTTTAGTTCCTGCACGACCTGTTCGCCCTATTCGGTGAACATAAGACTCAGGGTCAAAAGGAATATGGTAGTTAAAAACATGAGATATGTTGTCAACATGTATACCGCGGGCAGCAACATCGGTAGCAACTAAAACTTTAACACCATTGTTTTTAAAGCCTTTGATTACAGTTTCGCGTTGACGCTGCTCCATATCTCCATGAAGTCCATTTGCTAAGTATCCGGCATTTGAAAGTACATTTGAGAGTCTGTCTACTTCGCTTTTTGTTCTACAAAATACTATAGACTTGTCACACCCTTCTGAATCCATCAAACGAATGATTGCATCATCACGCTCAGACTCTTCTATCACATAGTACTCTTGATTAATGTCTGTATTTGTAGTTTCACCTTTTGTGATACTAATAAATTCAGGATTGTCCAAGATTCTCTCAGCAAGAAGCTTGATTGGTTTTGGCATAGTAGCCGAGAAAAGAAGTGTTTGGCGATTTGACGGAAGGTATGAGAAGATTTCGTTGATATCATCCAAAAATCCCATATCAAGCATCTCATCAGCTTCATCGAGTACAACAATGCTTGGAGCAAAATTCTTTAAAAGATTCTTTTTAAGAATATCTAAAAGTCTGCCAGGAGTTGCAACAACAACGCTTGCTCCTCTTTCTATAAGGTCAATCTGTCTATTGTAAGAGCTTCCGCCATAAACCGTTACAGTTCTAGCGCCTATGTTTCTTCCATACTTGAATAGTTCATCACTAACCTGAGTAGCAAGTTCGCGAGTTGGAGTGATAACTAAAATACCTACTCCGTCATTTGGGTTAATGTTATTTAGTGCCGGAAGACCAAAAGCTGCTGTTTTACCGGTACCCGTATGTGCTTGACCAACAATGTCACGACCTGCCAATATAAACGGTATTGCCGCTGCTTGAATCGGGCTTGGTACTGTAAAGCCAGCCTCTTTGACACTTTTAAGTATCTCTTTTTTCAATCCTAAATCATCAAATGTGATTACTTTTTCTTCTGTTTGTGTTTGTGCATTTTCTTGCATCATTTTCCTTTAATATAGGAGATGATACAAGCATGTCAAGTATGACATGGCACCTTCCCCTAAAATATTTGGCGAATTATACCCAAATATATTGTGTTTTTGATTTAAATAAATTATATTGTGGATTATTTAAGTTTACATTGTGTAGATAAATAAGATAAAATGAAAATTCAAGCAGCGATTATTTTGATAATTATGAGAAATCGTATATTTTTTAATTTTTAGATATTATTATAAATAGATAAAATAGGAAAGTTGAAATATGCAGATACAAACACAGTACAGCTACGAAAAAACTTGGAGAACAACGAGAGAGGATGACCTTTTGCGGATTATAGAAGAGGAAATCGGTGATGCCGACCCAAAAGGTACACTAACTTATGTTAAAGGGGCTATAAAAAACGCTAAGGTTATAACAGTCGGCAGTTGCAGGTTTAGGGAAGAGAAAAAAGAGATAGCTGAGGAAAAAAAATGATGAACGATATAGCAAAACTTATTTTAAGACTCACTGTCGGGGTAATGATGCTTTTTCACGGGCTTGATAAGATAATTAACGGAATAGCAGGGATAAAACATTTAACGGTTAGTGCAGGGCTTCCGGAGTTTCTGGCTTATGGAGTATATGTAGGAGAAGTTATAGTTCCAATTTTAATTCTGCTTGGAGTTTATGCAAGAGTCGCATCTTTGGTTTTAGCACTAAATATGTGTTTTGCAATCTTTTTAGCATATGGCGGTTCACTTTTTAAATTAGGCGAACATGGTGCGCCATCTTTTGAACTTCCGTTTTTATACTTAATTATGTCGCTTTTGATATTTGTTTTTGGAAGCGGAAAATACGCAATAAATAGTAAATAATGTTTTTATAGATGGGGAACTTTAATTTTAGAGTTTAAACTCCATCCAATAACTATCATTAAAACAATAACTCCAAAAGCCGGCAGAAGCTCATATGTAGAAGCCAGATAAACCAACCATAGCAAAATCGCGCCAAGCGGTGTCGGAACGCCTGTAAAAAACTTCTTAACCTCTCCGGCATCTGCATTTATGTTAAACTGAATAAGTCTTCTGAGACCGGAAATAACATAGTAGATGCTGACAATCGCTGCAATTAAAATTGAGATGCCGGAAAAATTTACGGCATATACGGCTTGAAAAATCAGAAACACAGGTACAAGAACAAAACTCAAAAAGTCTGCAAAGCTGTCAAGCTGAACCCCAAACTCGTTTGAAAGATTATACTTTCTAGCAATTTTGCCGTCAAAAATATCAAAAGCGCCGCCAACCCAAGCTAATATAATTGCTATAAAAAAATTGTTTTGAGTGATGAAATATGTTGCACTCAACCCAGCTGTTATATTTACAAAGGTAAACATATTTGCAAGATTAAAGTGAGATGTACCCGAGAATAAAAATTTCATTTGCTTCCTTTAATAATATGAAATTATATCTAAGTAAGTATTTAAAAATCTACCATTTAATAAAATGCTAATTATAATTGTCTTACAATTAAGAACAGTGAAAAACAGAAAAGTAGTTAGTCGCTTATAAACAAAAAGGGAAAAAGGGGTTATTGTGTTAAATAATTTTAAAATAAAGCAGATATTGGCGGTGGTTGCCAGTGTTGTGCTGGGTATTCTTGTTGTTACAACAGTTGTTAATGACAGCAATATTAGTACTATAAAAGAGAAGTCAAATAAGCAATCAGAGGAGATTTTGCCAAATCTTTTTGATTTTTTAGAGTTGCAGCTTAGTGTGCTTCAGGTTCAACAGTGGCTTACAGATGTCTCTGCAACTAGGGCAGAAGCAGGTTTTGACGACGGCTACTCCGAGGCGGGCAAGCATTTTTTGAATGCAAATGTGATTGTAGATAGATTGATTAAAACTCATAAAGAGCTTGGTGAAGAGAAGATGGTTGCGGAGCTTGAGGGCTTTAAGCGGGATTTGCAAGAGTATTACAATATAGCAGTAGAGATGGCAAATGTTTATATAAAAGAGGGTACTAGCGAGGGAAATAAGTTGATGAAAAAACTTGATCCATTTGCCCAAAAGCTTTCTATAGCGTTAGAAAAGTTTATAAGTCAGCACAAAGAAGAGTATAAGGAAGCAGCAGGTGAGATAAATCACAATATCACCGATTTTAAAACTGAAAGTTTGATACTCGCAATTATATTAATGATAATTGTTGCTACGGGATTCTTTATAATCAACATTATTATAGGCTCTATAAAAAAGATAGATGTTTATCTTGGCAAATTATCAGAGCTTGATTTTACAGCAAAGCTTGAGGTTAGCGGTAAAAATGAGATTGCTCTTATTGCCGGAAATATATCTAGAGTTATTGATTCTATAAAAGAGTTAATAGCTGAAGCAAAAAATTCTTCTAATGAAAATTCATCAATTTCACACGAGCTCTCAACTACTTCAAATGTTGTCGGCAGAAAAGTGGAAGATGTTATGGAGATTGTAAAAAAAGCAAATGAAAAAGCTAAAAAGATAAGCCAAGAGATTGAAATATCTATAGAGTATGCTAATGACAGCCGTAAAAATACGGTTAGAGCTAACGAAAATTTAGATGAAGCTGCGAATGAAATAATGCGTCTTACAGAGGATGTTCAAAAAACTGCAGCTATTGAAGTTGAAATGGCGCAGAAGATAAATCAGTTGAGTACTGAGGCTGAACAGGTAAAAAGCGTCTTGAGTGTCATAGGCGACATAGCGGATCAGACGAACCTTTTGGCATTAAATGCAGCTATAGAAGCTGCCCGTGCCGGTGAGCATGGACGAGGTTTTGCCGTAGTAGCTGATGAGGTTAGAAAACTGGCTGAGAGAACGCAAAAAAGTCTTGTAGAGATACAATCTACTATAAATATAATAGTACAGTCAATCATGGAAGCAAGTTCTCAAATGAATAGAAATTCAGAGCATATTCAAAACTTAGCAGATGTTTCATCCGGAGTGGAGTTGAAAATAACTGCAACTTTAAAAATTATGCACGAAGCAGCATTGACAAATGAAAAAACAGTTAAAGATTATCAAAATACAGGTCAGCTGGTAAATAATGTTTCATCAGAAATAGACAGTGTCAGTGAAATTGTAGCTTCAAATGCAAGAAGTGTTGAGGAGATAGCTGCCGCTGCAGAGCACTTAAACAGTATGACGGAGATGCTAAATCGTAAAATGGAACAGTTTAAAGTTTAAAGTTTGAAAAATAAAAAAAATAGCGAGTAGAGATGAATAATTTTATTAGATTAAGTGCTGTTGCTGTTTTAGTATTGCCTCTATTGTCTATGGCAGATGAGAGTAAAGCATTAACGGCAAGCCAAATGTTTGAAAACGGCAAAGTCTCCGGAAATATAAGAACAATGTACGCCGGATATGATTATAAGAGATTAGCTCAAGATGATATATATTCTACCGTGATTGGCGGCAGTTTGAAGTATGAGTTGGCTGAGCTGAACGGTTTTAATGCTGCCGCTGCTTTTACAATGTCGCATGATATAGGTTTTGCGACGGGAGATAAGGGTAGTAAACAAAATCCTGAACTATCATCATCTGAGGGCAAATACACAGCTCTTAGCGAAGCGTATCTAAACTACAAATATGACAGCTTTAATTTTCGTGCGGGTCGTCAAGTTATTGACACGCCTTTGGCAGACAGCGATGATATTAGAATGATTTCTAATACATTTGAAGCTTACATTGCTACATACGAATTTTCAAATTTTAGTTTTATGGCAGGTAGATTGCAAAAATGGCAGGGTTATGACGCCGAACTTGATAATGGCTGGGTTGAAGCCGGAGAAGATGGCACATGGTTTGGCGGAGCAGTCTATAGTGATGATATGATAGAAGCTAACGCTTGGTATTACAACATTACAAAGTTAACCGATGCTGCTTATTTTGATGCAACTCTTAAATATGAGATAAGCAGTGATATATCCACCCTTGCCTCTGCTCAATACTTAAATGAGAGTGAAATTAGCAATAGCGGAACAAAAGCTACTATCTATGGGGCAAAAGCGGAATTATCTGCTTATGGGGCAACTCTTGGAGTTGCATATAATAAATCAGATAGAAAAGCAGGCAAAGAGAGTTTTAGCGGGTTTGGAGGCGGAACACTTTTTACAAGCATGGATACTATGATTTTAAATGAGATAACAAGCGACCGTGATGCAGAAGCGCTAGTCGGAACTATTGCTTATGAAGTAGACAAATTGACACTTACATATGCTTATGGTAATTTTGAGGGCGATGCTGATGGTGCAGGAGACAAGGCTCATATTGTAGAGCAAAATATCGGGGTTGGATATAATATTATAGAAGACAAATTTGCAGTCAGTGCTGTTTATGCAGTGCGAGAAGATAGAGAGAGTTCAGTAAAAACAGATAATGACTGGAGCAGATTTCAGTTGATGGTTGCATATAATTTTTAGTTTAACCGATATTTAACATGATATTTATTATCATTATGAAAAACAAGAAGAGAGTATGCCAAATAAACCCCACAAGAGTGACATAAAAAAATTAATTGATTGTGAAAAATCATGCGTAGTGAGAGTTGTTAAATTAAATGCCGACACCGAACTAAAGCAGAGATTGATATCTTTTGGGATAATGAAAGAGGCAGTTCTTGAAGTACTTGAGCTAGCTCCTGCAAAGAGCACAATAGAGGTAAAAGTCGGCAAAATGAGAATAGCTCTTCGCGCGCAGGAAGCCAGTTTAATAGAGGTTCAAACGATATGAACAAAAATGTAAAATCCTGCCCGATAACAGCAAAACATATAAAAGTAGCACTTGTCGGACAGCCAAATGTCGGCAAAAGTATGCTGATAAACTCTATATCAAATGCACATCTGCATGTAGGAAATTTTACGGGCGTAACAGTAGAGAAGAGCGAAGTTCTTTTTGATTATAAAGATTATCACTTTACGGTTGTTGATTTACCGGGAACTTATGCGCTGAGTGACTACTCAATCGAGGAGAGGGTTACAAGCGAGTATCTCTCAAATGCATATTATGATTTGATAATAAATGTTGTTGACTCTACAAATTTGGAGAAAAATCTTCAACTAACCGCCGAACTGATGAGTATCGGCAAAAAAATGCTAGTGGCTCTTAACATGAGCGATGAAGCAGATAAAGAGGGCATGGAGATAGATAACAGATATATGTCTGAACTTCTTGGGTTTGCCTGCATAAAAGTCTCTGCTGCAACAAAAGCCGGTATTGGCGAACTGATAGAAGCTATATTAAAAGAGTATGAAAACGAAACCATGGAGTACAAGCTTATCTTCAGCGAGGCGGTCGAAGAGGAGATAAGCATAATCTGTGATTATTTGGCTAAACATAAGTATGAGGATGAAAATTCTTATAGAAATATAGCGATAAATCTTCTTAAGGGCGATAAAAAGACTTATGCAAAGCTTCATGACGACCCTATTTGGACAGAGCTGCAGCCGATTCTTATAGAGTCATCAAAGCATGTTGAACTTCACCATGATTGTGACGACATAAAAGAGGCTTTTGCTTCGGAGTATGCTTCATTTAACAGAGGCGTAGTTGCTGAGGTTTTAAAACAAAACAGAGAAGTTGAGAGAAAAACTATTACTGACAAAATAGATGCCGTGTTGATACATCAAATATTCGGTATCCCGATATTTCTATTTTTTATGTGGGCGCTTTTTCAACTTACTTTTGAAATAGGCTCTATACCAATGGAGTGGATTGATGCCTTTTTCTCTTGGTTTGGCGATACAGTCGGTGCTACAATAGCCAATGATGATATTCGCTCGCTTGTAGTAGATGGAGTAATATCCGGTGTCGGGGCGGTTGTCCTCTTTGTTCCAAACATAGCTATTCTTTTTGTCGGTATCGCTCTTTTGGAGAGTACGGGTTATATGTCAAGAGTCGCGTTTTTACTTGATGGATTTTTTCATAAATTCGGTCTTCATGGACAATCCTTTATACCGCTTGTTACGGGTTTTGGCTGTTCAATACCCGCGTACATGTCGGCAAGAATTTTAAAAAACGACCGTGACAGACTTTTAACTCTCTTTATCATAGGGTTTATGAGCTGCGGAGCAAGACTTCCCGTGTATGTGCTCTTTGCAGGCGCATTTTTCTCGGAGAGTATGGCAGGAAACATTCTTTTTGCTATTTACATAGCGGGTGCTGTTCTTGGGTTGTTTGCAGCTAAAGTTTTAAAATTAACAGCTTTTAAAGGCATAGATGAGCCTTTTGTTATGGAGATGCCAAAATACAGGCTTCCATCAGCCAAGCTGATATGGCATACGGTTGTTACAAAAACTTTAATGTATCTGAAAAAAGCGGGTACTTTTATTGCGGCCGCATCAATGATTATATGGTTTTTAAGCAACTATCCGCATAATTTGGAACTAAAAGAAGAGTACGGTAAAAAAATCGAAAATGCCATAGATGAAGATGAAAAAAAAGAGCTTGCAAACAGATTTTCCGAAGCTAATTTAGAGCAGAGTTATCTGGGCAAAATCGGTAAATTTTCAGAGCCTGTTTTTGCACCGCTTGGTTTTGACTGGAAGATGAGTGTCGCTCTTCAAACGGGACTTGCAGCAAAAGAGATTGTTGTATCAACGCTTGGCGTTCTTTACTCTTTGGGAGATGATGTAGATGAAAAGAGCAGTTCACTAAAAGAGATGATCTCTAAAAATATCCCTTTTGCATCGGCAGTTGCATTTATAGTGGTGGTTATGGTGTATCTGCCGTGTTTGGCGGCTTCGGTTGTCTTTACTCGTGAAGCCGGCGGCATAAAATATTTTTTCTATCTTTTGGCATTTACATCAATAGCTGCTTATTCGTTGGCATTTATAGCCTATAACGCAGCTTTGTTCTTTAGCGCTTAATTATTACTTTGTTTTAAGAACGAGGTTATTATACTATTGGCATAAGATAATTTTTCAGGAGTACGACATGGCAAAGTTTGGCAATTCAATCATCAAGGGTTTGGAGATAAAAGAGATAATAACCGCATTAAATAGGGCTTATGCGGATGAGTGGTTGGCTTATTACCAATATTTTATTGAAGCAAAAGTTGTTAAAGGAATTATGAAAGATGCGGCGATAGTTGAACTCACTCAACATGCGGCTGATGAACTTAGACATGCAAATATGGTTGCGGATAGAATTATACAGTTGGGCGGAGTGCCATTGCTTAATCCTAAAGAGTGGTTTTCTCATACAAATTGCGGTTACGAGGAGCCAAAAGAGTTTGATGTCGTAAAAATTTTGCAAGATTCCATAAAGGGAGAGCAGTGCGCTATATCTATATATTCACAGCTAGTTGATATGACGAGAGATAAGGATATAGTAACTTACGATATTGTTTCTCAGATACTTGCCGATGAGGTCGGGCATGAAGAGGATTTACAAACCCTGCATGATGATATTACGGAGTTTATTGCAGATTTGAAAAAATCACTAAATTAACAAAATATGTATCATTTTATTGTCATTAACTACTTATTAGTTGACATCTGTTAAGATTCATCTATGAAAAAAATATTAATGATTGAAGATGACTTAGAATTAGCGGAGATACTCACTGAATATCTTGAGCAATTTGAGTTTGAGGTTATCACAGAAGATGACCCTTTTAAAGCTGTAAGTATATTGAAGTTGGAACCTTTTGATTTGGTTATCTTAGATTTGACGCTGCCGGGTATGGACGGTTTAGAGGTTTGTGAAGCAATTCGTGAGCGACAGGACATCCCAATCATCATCTCATCTGCTAGAAGCGATGTTACGGATAAGGTAAAAGCGCTTGAGCTCGGAGCCGATGATTATATTCCAAAACCGTATGATCCAAGAGAACTAGAAGCCAGAATACACTCTGTTCTAAGACGCTATGAAGCAAAATCACAGCAAAAAGAGGAGTCAAAAAGCGACTTCAAATGTGATGTTTCATCAATGATGATTACTTACAAAGGCAGAAATATAGACCTTACAAACGCAGAGTTCGGGATACTTTCATATATGATTGCAAAACAGGGTCTTGTTGTTTCAAGAGAAGATTTGATTCATAATGTAAATGCTATAAACGAGGACTCTTCAAACAAAAGCATCGATGTTATGGTTGGAAGAATCAGAAATAAATTAGGGGATAAATCTCTTATTGAATCAGTAAGAGGCGTTGGTTATAAACTTCTTAAGTAAACAACTCTTCAGTTTGGAGCTAAACCGATGCGTCAACATGCTGTTTTAATAACCGTCCTCTTCGCACTCGTTGTCACTACGGTGAGTGTAAGTGTTGTTTTTTGGGAATTTTTTCAGCTAGATAAGCAACACTACATAAATCATATCTTTACAAAACACGCGACAATTACGCAGATATATCAACAACATCAGCAAAAAATGGATTCACAAATTATGCTTGAAGCAAATTTGGCCGTATATAATTTTGTGCTTGAAAAAGATGAGAGAGATATACAAACAATCCTTAAAAATGCAAAACTTTTAATGAAAAAGGATTTTCAGAGCGTCAACGCTTCCTTGTTGTTTTCTGTGGAGGGTTTTTACACTAAAAAAGTTGTAACAGACCTAAGTGCCAATATGTTAGAGTTTAACAAAAGAATATATTTTT
>MIBZ01000021.1:0-142 GCA_001829675.1 Sulfurimonas sp. RIFCSPLOWO2_12_36_12
TATAATCTAAATTATCACCCAATTGGCTATTCGGATAAAAAATCGCTTCAGTATTTGTTCCGATGTTGGCAATTTTTAAACTCCCGTCAATATAATTTATGTCCTGCATAAGCGAAACAGTGCCGTCGTTTCCTGTATTAAT
>MIBZ01000021.1:194-20213 GCA_001829675.1 Sulfurimonas sp. RIFCSPLOWO2_12_36_12
GAATCTGCCAGTGCATACCCAAATGATTTTTATCATAAACTTGAAGTCTGTACATTCCCAGATTTACCATCTCCCCATCTAGGCTCTGCGTATAAACCTGCCCCATTGTTATAAACGGTCCGCCGTCTTGCTCCCAAGTTGTTAATACCGGAAGTTTATAAAGGTCTATTTCATTATCTAAATATTTTATCTGTTGACAAGCACCGTTGCCTTTTAATCGTTTAGGAAAAATATTTTTTAGTGAAAAAAGTTCGCGTGCCATTGATAGCTTATCAAAAAATTTCTCAGGCGGTTTCATATGCAGCAGTTTTGTTATCTCATCAGCGACAGACTCAATTGTTCTGCCAAACAGCAATTCACATCGTCTGTATGAACCAAATAGATTCATAGCGACACTCTCGTCAAACTTTATTCCGTTCTTTTTATCCACTACATTTGTAAAGAGCAGTGCTTTGCCGCCATCTTTTTTCTTAACTTCCGCATACGCCAAATGAGGAATTTCAAGATATATATCGAGTTCTATATCAATAACTCTCAGTTCATCATTTTTTTTTAAAAGTTCTATAGTTTTTTTCATAATTATTCTCCGATATTACACACTAAAACGAACGCGTCCGTTTTAGTAAGAGGGACTAAAGTCCCTTCCAACCCCCTAAAGCTACGAAAAACTATGTTTTTCGAGAATTACAAGGATTTTTTACGCGCTTTTATAAAAAAGTGCGTAATGTCAGTTATTTTTTGATTTTATTTGATAAGGTTTTTATAATCTCTGCGGCATCTCATCTTTAAACGCTATTTTTTCTGCTCCTTTTAGTAGCTCCAAAGCACCCTTGCCTATCATAAGCTCTGCCATCTCAAATCCCAAGCCCTCGCTTTGTTCAAGGTTTCTAACAATTTTTTCTTGCATGATATTTGTACCATCAGGAAATCCAATCATCGCTCTAAAAGTAATTATATTGTCATCCATTACAGCATTACAAGCAACCGGTGCGGAACATCCGGCCCCTATTTTAGATATAAAATCTCTCTCTATTTTTGTACATATAAATGTTTTTTCATCTTTAAGACTTAACGCTATCTCTCTTACTTTTTCATTTTTGCAAACTATCTCTATTCCAAGAGCGGCTTGTCCCATCGGAGGTATCATCATATCAAGCGATAATTTTTGGGTATGTGGAATATCTTTAAGCAGGTCTAATCTATGAAGACCGATGAACGCCAAAATTATTGCATCGTACTGCCCTTCACCAAGTTTTCTAAGTCTTGTATTTACATTGCCTCTTAAATCTTTTACTCTCAAATCCGGACGCTGCTTTAAAAGCTGCATTCTTCTTCTTAAACTTGTAGTACCTACAACGGCACCTTGAGGCAGCTCTTCAAGAGATTTATATTTGTGTGACAAAAAAACATCGCTTTGGTCTTGTCTCTGCGTAACTGCAACCAACTCCAAACCTTCAGGAATATATGTAGGAACATCTTTTAAACTATGTACTGCCAGATCGGCATTTCCTGAGAGCATCTCATCTTCAAGCTCTTTTGTAAAATGACCTTTTCCGCCGATTAGAGCCAGCGGTTTGTCTAAAACCTTATCACCGTTGCTTACAATTTTATTTAATTCAACTGTAATCTCCGGATAAGAGGCTTCTATCCTAGCTTTAATGTGGTATGCCTGCCAAAGAGCAAGGTCTGAAGTTCTTGTTGCTATTATTAACTTCTTCATCTATTTTGCCTCTTTATATCTGTTTTTTGTCTTATCCATAACTCCGTCAAAAAACATTGTAGGAGTTCCGTTTACCATAAGTGCATCAGCCAATTCTAAATCATTTTTAAGATGTTCTGAGACCTCTTTTGATAATAAATCAGATAGTTTTATATTTGAATTCATTACCT
This sequence comes from Sulfurimonas sp. RIFCSPLOWO2_12_36_12, assembly GCA_001829675.1. Lineage (GTDB taxonomy): Bacteria > Campylobacterota > Campylobacteria > Campylobacterales > Sulfurimonadaceae > Sulfurimonas. The sequence goes on from MIBZ01000021.1 coordinate 2,085, forward strand.
TGTTAAACTCTGCTAATATCTTCTCATTAGATTTCTCTTTTGGATCTATTTGAACTTTGTATAGATTTAAAACAACATCTTTTTTGCCTTGAAGCTCAAGCGCAATAGCTGCTTTTACTAACTCAACAGCAGCCGGATGCAGCGAATCAAGTGGGAAATGGTAGTAATATATGGCAAATTTATTTGGCTCTTTTTTCATATACTCTATAGCTTCTGGAACAAATGTTCTACAAAATGGGCAAAGAGGGTCGGAAAAAATTGCTACTTTATGCTTTGCGTTAGGGTTTCCATAAATCAAATTTTCTTTTTTATAATGCTCGCTTTTAAATGGCAGAGATACCAGGTCGCTCATATTTTTACCGCTATTTAAATCAAACAACTCTTTAGTAACAAAATTGCCATCTGAAAACCAAACCATTTTTTGAACAACCTGACGCTTCTCTTTTTTTAGCATTGCATCCAGTTCAACATAATACGCATTCCAATCCTCATACCCTTTAACTTCGGTTACATTTGTAACTTTAACATTTATTGATTTTATATTTGGGTTAGCTGCGAATGTATCCTTTAGAAACTTTTCAACTTTTTCGCTCGAAGCATCCGCTCCCAATAAACTACTTAGTGTAAGTGTTATCGCTAATAATTTCAACATCAATGACATCAATATCCTTTTCTCTACTGTTTTTTTTATAATTTGTTTTACATTTACCTGATTTTACATTATAACGGTTAACAAGCATGGTTGTAAATACGCTAAACTGTAATAAAATACCTACTATATCTGTTAAAAATCCCGGCAAAATAAGTAAAATTGCTCCGAATATAGTAAACAGATTAAGACTCTGAAACTGTTTCAAATCTATACAATTATACGAAACAGCTCTGAGATTTTCACTAAGCGTTGATTTAAAATTCATAAGCATAACTATTCCAAAAATAGCGCTTAAAATAATTTCAAAAAATGTTGCTACCCCGCCGATTTCCGATGATATATTTACAAATATTAGAACTTCAAAAAAGAGATAAATAAGAAAATAGATCATTACTTAATCAATTCCATTATTTTGCTATAAATGTCATCTACGGCTACTGAGATATTCTCTTTTGTTTTTCTATCAAATATTTGGACAAAGCCGTTTTGCAACTCTTTTCCTATAATAACAGTGTATGGAAAACCAATTAGCTCGGCATCTTTCATCTTAAAGCCGAATCTCTCTTTTGAATCATCAAGCATGGTATCCACGCCAGACTCCACGAGTTTGGCATATAATGCTTCGCCCAACTCAACTTGCGGTGTTTCTTTTACATTTGAAATCATAATATTTACCATATACGGAGCAGTTGATTTTGTCCAGATACAGCCGTTTTCATCATGATTTTGCTCAATTACGGCTGCTATAAGTCTGCTTACACCTATGCCGAATGTTGCCATCTCAAAAGGTTTTGGTTTGCCGTTTTCATCATTAAAATGTGCTTCTAATGCCGATGAGTATTTAGTACCCAGTTGAAAGATATGTCCAACTTCAATCCCTTTTTTAAAATGAAGCTCAGCTCCACATGAACAGCGTTTAGAAATTTTTAACTCTTTTAACTCTTCATAAGATTTTTCATTTAAAGCATGAACTTCTTCACCGGTAAATATTGTCTCAATATTTGCGCCGTAGTTACAAGCTTCACATACGACAAGAGTATCTTCACCGCTATTTGCCAAAACATGAAACTCTTTGCTCCCAGTTCCCCCGATTGCTCCGCTGTCAGCTTCAACTACCCTAAAATCAAGACCGAGTCTTGTGAAGATTTTTTTATAAGTCTCTTCCATCAACTCAAATTCTCTTATCATATCTTCTTGTGATGAGTGAAAAGAGTATCCGTCTTTCATTAAAAACTCTCTGCCGCGTAAGAGCCCATATCTAGGTCTTGCTTCATCACGAAACTTGGTATTTATTTGATACAAGTTCAGAGGCAAATCTTTATAGCTTGTTACTCTGTTTTTTACCAGCTCCACCATAGCTTCTTCGTTTGTAGGACTGAGCACAAACTCGTTTTCATGCCTGTCTTTTATGCGAAGCATCTCTTTTCCCATGGCTTCAGAACGGCCGCTTCTCTCCCACAAACTAATAGGAGTCACAAAACTAAGTTGCACTTCCAAGCAGCCTGCATTGTCTAGCTCCTCTTTTACAACAGCTCTGATTTTTTCTAATACTATCTTTCCAAGCGGCATAAAATTGTAAAGTCCTGCACCCTGCTGGTTTATAAAACCGCCTCTTAATAAAAATTTATGCGACGGCAAAGTTGCATCTGATGGTGCCTCTTTTGTTGTAGGTATAAACGCTCTGCTTCTTCTCAATTATCTTCCTTCTATAATATTTAGAGCATGCTCACACTTGTATTTGTCGGGCATATCACTCTTATCTTTTTGTATTAAAAATTGCAGAGCACTTGTTACCATATCTGCTTTTGAATCCTCAGATACGCTGCGCATTTTTGAAGTCATGTCATGCAAAAACCTCTTCATAACCTGCTCGCTCATCTTCACTATCTGAGCCTCATACTCTTTTGGGATGTAGCCGTTTTTTATAACTCTTCTACTCTCTGCTCTTGCTGCTTCAAAAGCTTTTTGGTATATCTCTTTAATCATTGGCTCGATATTTAGCGTATTTAACCACTCAAAAAATTCTACCGTACTTCTTCCGATGATACCGTGAGCTTTTCTTGCGCCATCTTCACGAAGACCGATATTTTCATCCACTATATTTTTCAAATCATCTATTACATAAAGATTTATTCGTTCGCCCTTATGATAATTTATATCACGAGGCATAGCCATATCAAACCAATATCTGTCAAAATCGCAAATTTTTATAATTTCGTCTGTTATTATCGGTTCTGAAGCGGAAGTTGCAGTAAAAAGAATCTCAAACTCATTTACCGCTTTTGGAAGCTCACTCATATCTAAAACTTTAGCACCGCATTCCTGTGCCAGTTTCTCCGCTTTATCTTTTGTTCGATTCATTATGTAAACATCCGCACCACTAGATATCAAATGTTTTGCTGTAATCTCTGACATCTCTCCAATGCCTATAACCAAAGCTTTTTTGCCCTCAACACTCTCAAGAACTGATTTTAGTTTCGCAACTGCAACACTTGCGATGGAAACAGGTTTTGAAGATATATCCGTTGCGTTTCTAACCTTTGCGGCACATTTAAAAGCGTGATGCATTGCACGAGCCAGTTTTTGACCGCAATATCCCTTGTCATAAGAAAATCTAAAAGCATCTTTTAGCTGTCCTGCAATTTGAGTTTCACCTACAACCATTGAGTCAAGTGATGATGCAACCGAAAAAATATGATGAATTGCACTGCTGTCATCATATATATTTGCTCTTCCCTCAAGCTCATCAATAGAAATTCCAGACCTTGCCGCTAGCATCTCAAAAATATGCTGTGTAGCAAGAGCCACATCACTGCAGCTGCAAAATACTTCCATACGGTTGCATGTTGAGATAAGAATTGACTCATTGATTGCTTCGCTTGAGTTTAGTTTTGTGAGACAACCTCTTTTTGAGTTATCATCCTTGTAAGAGAGTTTTTCTCTAACTTCCATGGTCGAATTTTTATGTGAAAAACTTATGTTTAAATAGTGCATTAATAACTTCTTTTTATCATAGTTTGTAAAATATTTATTAGCTCAGCATCATCTTTCATTGCGTTCATTGCCTCGTTTGATAATTTTTCTGCCAACTCAAAAGATTTTTCGACAGTTTTATGCTCTTGCATTTTTTTTCTAATCCAAATAGCATCTTGCTCATCTAATACCTTTGCGTGTAGAGAGAGAAGCTTTTTTTTCTCATTATCATCTAAAACTTTGTAGAGATAAATATACGGCAGTGTACATTTACCCTCTACAAAATCGTTCATAGCCGGTTTCCCAAGAGTTTGCGCGTCACTTGTGATATCCAAAATGTCATCAATTATTTGAAAAGAGAGTCCAAGATTTCTACCATATAATGCATGAGAAGCCGCATCTTTACCTGCCAAAATTGCAGCTGCCTCGGCTGAAGCTTCTATAAGAGTAGCAGTTTTAAAGTATAACATCTCCAGATACTTATCCTCATCGCCGTTAAACTTATCTGCCATCTTAACATCCATCATCTCACCCTTGCTAAGAGCTGTGACGGAAGAAGAGATAATTTTTGCAACATCTTTATCAAACGAAACAAGCTCGGTAAAAGCTTTTGAGTAGAGTATATCGCCAAGCATTACAGCCGTCTTGCTTCCATCTGTTGCATTTACAGAAGCTACTCCGCGTCTAAGCGTTGCCTCGTCAATAACATCATCATGAAGCAGGCTTGCTCCGTGGATAAGCTCAACAATAGCCGCTAAAAGAGGAGCTTTTTCGCTAGAAGATGCAATCTTTAAAATTAATTTTGCACGAAGCCTTTTCCCGCCTTGGAGCGTTCCAAAAAGACGAGTTACTTCATCATAATTTATCTCTTTAATCAGCCTTGCTATTTCGCTCTCAACTCTCTGCATTATCTCTCTTTAACTAATTTTTTAAATCTTCTAACAACACCTGCTCTTTTTTATCAAAAAGAAAAATCTCAAACACCGCCTCTTTGCTCTCTTGCTTAAACTCTTTAAATTTAACAAGCAAATATGCCAAGTTGCCATAATCAGCGCCATTCGGCATAAGTTCCACTCTAAAACTTTGATTTTCATGTCTTAAATAGAGCACATTTTGAGCTACTATTTTATCATATGATTTAAAAATGACAAGTCCGCCATTTTTATAAAGTGTCCATCTAAAATTAAACAGCTTCTCTTTATTGGCGTATTTTACAAGAATTTTCTTTTGCTCATCTTTTTTTAGTGAAATTTCTTTGATTTCTCTATAATCACTGGCAAATATGAAACTAAAACTAAGTGCCAAAAGTGTAAATAGTTGTAAAAAATTTCTCAATTATTCACTTTGTGATAAAATCGCACCCATTAACTCGATATATAAACTTTTCGAATGATTTTCAACTTCATCGCTATTTGAAATCATATAATTTTGAATATCTCTATCCATATCTTGGCTAAATTTATCTGCTATCATAAGTTCAATAGCCGCAGTTCTGTCAATAAATTTTTGCAATTCGTGCCTAACAACATCATTATTAGCATTAAATATAACATCCATCAATTTGCTCTTAGGCGAGCCCATAAATATATCATCTTCATCTTCAAAAAGTCCGTACATCCCACATCCTGTAATTGTAATATTTTGACGATTATAACATCACAATTGTAACAATTGCTTAACACTTGACATTAAGTCATAATTTTCTATAATACCAAAATGAAAATATATGACTATTTAATTATCGGAGCCGGAAGTGCCGGATGCTCGAGTGCCTATTTTTTACACAAAGAGGGCAAAAGCGTAGCTCTCGTTGACAGAGAAGGCATCGCTGGAGGTGCAAGCGGAGCAGCCGGCGCCTTTTTGTCGCCTCTTCCTGGGCAAAAAAACATCTACAATAGTTTAGTAAATAATGCCCTTGATTTCTCTTTGGACTTTTACCAAGAGCTGCTCCCCGAAGCGGTGGACAAAAAAGGCGTTCTTAGAGTTGCCAATGATAATTTTGATGAAGATAAGCTATCACAAAACAGCATAAAATATGACTATTTTGACAGCAAAAAACTTCATGACATCTCAAAAAATTTCAGAGAGATTGAAGGCTATTTTTATGAAAATGCGGCCGTAATAGAACCGATACAAATCTGCAATAAATTAACCAAAGGGTGCGATTTTTACAAAATGGATGTAAAAGAGTTAGTTTATAAAGATGGATTTTACATAGTTGATAACATAAAAGCAAAAAATATCATTTTAGCTCAAGGAGTAAGTAGCTCTTTGGTAGAGATTCCGTATATGAAAATATCACCTATTTTCGGGCTTAGAGTTGATGTCAAGAGTACAACTAAAGTTCCTTTTAATATCCACAAAGCTATCTCAATCTCAACAAACAAACAAGACGGCACTCTCTCCATCGGGGCAACCCACGAGAGGCACGACAGTGCAAAAATGGAGTGTCTGACAACATGCGATAAATGCTCTTTTTATGTAAAGGGCGATGATGAGCAGGTAAAGAGTCTTTTAAAACAGGCAGATGAGCTTATAAAACTTGAAAATTTAGAAGTAGTAAAAATATATAAAGGTGCAAGAGCCACGATTAAGAGCTACTTTCCGGTAATCGGCAAAATAGTGGATTATGAAAGTAGTCTTAAAAAACATCCGTCCATACAAAACGGCACCAAAATTCCACAGGAAGATTTGGAGTATTATCCAAACTTACATCTCATAAATGCGCTCGGCTCCAGAGGCTTTGTATTTGGTCCATATTTAGCAAATATTTTAACTAAAAATATTTTACACAATGAGCCGATACCTCAAGAGATATCAACTGGGAAGCTTTTTTATAAAATGGCTAGAAAAAGCAAGTTTTAAAATACTATTTTTTACTGCATTTATATGCAACAGTTGCGCTTATAACGCTCTCTTTATTGCTTTGTATCGGATTTTGAGTAGATATCTCTTTCACGGTTGCTTTCATCTTCTTTGGAATAGGTTTAGCTTGAGCAGCATCATTAAACTTTACGGTAGAAACTTCGCACTCAAGCAGTGTCTCTTTTGAAAAATTATCAGCCTGCACTTTAGCTTTTTTTAGTAAAACCAATTGCAGTTCCTGTTCAACCGATGCTTCTGTTTTACTGCCGACACTCCACAACAAAGCACCTTGTGTTGTACGAACACGATTTGAAATAATTTTTTTGATATTTTCATTTAATGTATTAAACTGCTCAACCATATTAAATTCACAATTAAATTGTAAATGTCCGCTGTACCCAACAAACTCCGGTTTTTGATTTTTATAGTTATATACCGGAGAGAGATTGTATCCGCCGCCATTGCAATACTCTGCAGCAGGGTCAAATTTTTTAACTTCATCAATAATAGCATTAAAATCTGTCTTAATGCTATTTATATTTTTAGATTGCTCATCAAATCCAAGTGATGCTTGAAGCACATCAGGTGTTAGCATTTGCGAAACTTGCTCCGTGGTAGTGATACTCATTTGCGCACCAATAAGCATAGGAATAAACAATAAACTAAAATACTTTTTCATAATCAACTTCCTTTTGCATATTAATGCTTTTAGTTATTTAACTATCTGAGTGCCTACTCCGGCAGATGTAAAAAGTTCCAACAGCATCGAGTGCTCTATTCTGCCGTCAATTATGTGTGCTTTTTGCACGCCGCCTTCAATCGCCTCAAGACATGCATCGACTTTTGGCACCATTCCTCCATGAATCGTTCCATCCGCTTTTAGAGCCTCAATCTCACTTTTTGTAAGCGTGCTAAAGAGCTCTTTGTCACTGTTTAAAACACCGGCCGTATCGGTTAAAAATATAATCTTATTTGCGCCTATCGCTTTTGCGACATAAGAAGCACATAAATCTGCATTTATGTTAAATCCGGGGTGCCCCATCTCGCCGCCTGCTGCAATCGGGGCAATAACAGGAATAAATTTTTCTGCTATAAGATTTGAGATAACCTCAGCTTTAACATCAGTAATATTTCCCGTAAGCCCCCATTTTGCAAAATCTTTTGCTTTTGCAGTGATAAAATGAGCATCTTTTCCGCTGATTCCTATGGCTTTTGCACCGTGGGAATTAAGCAGTGAAACTATCTCTTTGTTTATCTCTCCGCTTAAAACCATCTCAACAATTCTCATAACCTCTTTTGAAGTCACACGCTGACCGTCAATAAACTTAATATCTATCTTTAGAGCATCTAACATCTCATTAATCTGTCTGCCGCCGCCATGAACAATAACCGGTTTAATACCAACCAGATACATAAGCAGTATATCCTCGGCAAACTTCTCTTTTAACTGCGGTGACTCTTGTGCTGAACCGCCATATTTGATTACTATTGTCTCACCGCTAAACTGCTTTATAAACGGTAGGGCTTCGAGAAGCGTTTGAACTGTTTCAATCTTTTTTTGCACTATTTTCTCCTATAATTATCTACTATTTTTAAAATATCTTCATTAACTTCCACATGCAAATCCAGCAGTGAAAGAGGCAGACCAAACTGCTCTAATTTTACAAAATCTTTGTAAGTCACCAAAACCGACTCTGCATTATCTTTTTTAAGAATATTCAAAACTTCATCTCTGACAAATGAGTGATGATCCTCAAAATAGTTTTTACCGACAACTTCGGGCAGATAACTATCCAGACGCTGCGGTCTTGCTATTGCAGTAACGAGTGACATTTTATCACTTTTATTTTTAAGTTCAACTACTCTTTTAAAATCGATTCCGTCTCTTATGACAACAGCTTCTTTTCCTTTCCACAATCTCTCTCTAAAGGGTCCCGATGGCAAACAAGATGAATTTTTGCTCTCAACATCTATAAGAATATCAAGTTTTTTTATATCATGTTTTGAGTAGGCATCGTCTAAAAATAGAATTTTTGCACCGATTTCTTTGGCTTTTAAAACACCATCGTTTCGGTTTTCACTAACTATCACTTTAACATTTGGAAGTTTGTGTGCATAAATCATAGCTTCATCGCCGCTTTTATCTACGCCGCATAAAATCTTATTGCCATCACTAACAACAACAAGACCTCTGCTCTCTCGTCCATAACCGCGAAGAACTATGGCAACATCTTCATATCTTGATGCAAGAGCTGTTACAAGCGGTGTTTTGCCGCTTCCTCCGACACTAAGATTTCCGACACTGATAATATCTATGCCAAAATCTTGTGCGGTTTTACTTTTAAATCTTAAGTACATGCAAAAACAGTAAATCCAACTAAGCGGAAGCAATAAAAATGACAGGAATTTTTGGATGAAGTTCGGGTTGTAGAAATACTCTTCAACCCAAAAAACCACTCTCCTACGCATAAAACGGCAGATTGTGCAACATAATATTAAACTCTGGTTGATGCGACTGATTTTATTTTATCTATAACAAACTGCACTTCTTTATCTTGCATACTTGCATGTATCGGAAGTGACATAACCCGCTGATAGCTCGTAAGTGCTACCGGAAAATTATTTACTTTTAGTGCATACTTATTTTTATAGTATGATAAAAAGTGTAGCGGGATGTAATGCAAACCAACTTCAATCCCCTGTTTTTTCAGCTCTAACGCAAAAGAATCCCTATTTTTATCTACTTTTACAATATAAAGTGAGTATGGATGCTCATCAGCGCTTTGCTTAGGTATTGCTATATGATTAACACCGCTAAGTGCTTTATTGTACATTTGAGCAATCTCTTGCACCCTTTTTAAGTTTTTATCCTGCTCTTTAATTTTAGCTCTTATATATGCGGCATCTAGTTGGCTCATTGAGTAATCAAATCCTATATCAACCACATCATAAACATAATCAAGGGAGTCTTCATCCCTTCTCATGGCATGCGAACTTAAGAGTTTTGCACGCTCTATTATCTCCTTGGAGTTAGAAACAAGCATACCGCCGTTACAAACATCTTTTTTAAGGTGAGAAGAGAAGTTAAAACATGTAATATCTGCACCTGTTGAGCCTATTTTTTCGCCTTTATATGTAGCTCCGAGAGCTTCACTTGCATCCTCTACAATTTTTACATCATAGATTTTTGCCATAGTGTAGAGCCTGTTTAAATCTACACACTGTCCAGCCACATGCGTGACTATAACTGCTTTTAATTTTTTAGCTTTATTGTCTTCTAGATATGTTTCTAACTTGTCAAGATTTATATTGTAACTCTCTGCATCTATATCAATAAAAACAGGCTCCGCATCAAAATGACGAACAACTTCCGGAACATTTGGATGAGCGTTTACGGAACAAACTACTTTATCTCCGCGTTTTAAATCCAAAGCCAACATCGCCAGATGAAGTGCTGAAGTTCCATGTGAAGTAGCCAGTGCATAATCTGCCCCGATATATGAGATAAATTCATTTTCAAGCTCTTCTACTTGATCAATATTTTCGCCATCTAAAACATCACTAACATTTGAGTGAGCTTCTCTGCTACTCTCATATTTACAAAACGGAACTTTCATCATTTAATCCTTAATTTTATTTTACAGTGTGATTTCATAGTCTTATATCCCTCGGATAATTAAAATCATGATTTATAGTTCTAGATGTCAATTTAGCAATAATAGGCATCTTTCTTTTAAATTGATTACGAAATACTCGCTCTATAATCATGTTGAGCATATCTTCGTTACATCCCATCTTAACTATCTCTTCTTTACTCAATCTATCTTCAACATAAAATTTCAGTGCTTTATCAAGTTCGGCATATGTATAGCCCAAATCAGCCTCATCACTCTGTCCATTCCACAAATCTGCGGATGGAGCTTTTTTTATAATAGTTTTTGAAACACCCAAATACTCTGCCAGCTCATAAACTTCGCTTTTATACAAATCGCCTATTGGATTGAGCGCACTTGAGAGGTCTCCATAAAGGGTTCCGTAACCAAGCATCAGTTCGCTTTTGTTGCTCGTACCCAAAACCAAAGCTTTCTGCTTTGCCGAAATATCAAAAATAGTACTCATTCTAAGCCGCGCCGAAAGATTTCCGCGTCTTAGATTGTCCATATCGGGATTTAACTCTTCATAAACTCTTAACATCGGCTCTATTGAAACCGTTATAGCGTTTATTTTAAAATCACGACAAAGCTCATCAGCGTCATCAAGCGAACTTTGTGAAGAGTATTGCGATGGCATTTTTACACAAAGCAAATCATCTCCGAACACCTGTTTTGCAAGTACGGCTACAACAGCAGAATCAACTCCGCCGCTAAGACCTAAAACAACGCTTTGTATACCTGTTTTGCGGACTTCGTCACTTAAAAAATGGTGCAGATACTCGGTTATCTGCTCATACTTCTTCATCGCTAACCTTTATAGAACTTCGAGGTGCCCCCTTTTAGGGCATAACGAATAAGATTATATCAAATTTTGGTAACCAATGTTATAATTTTATAAAAAAAGAGAAATATAAATATGAAGATAAAAGCAAAGCCTATGGGCGAATACCAAACCAACTGTTATATTGTTACCATTAACGGAATGGACTTTATAATAGACCCTGGTATCGGTGCCACTGCGTGGGTTTTAGAGAATGTTACAAATCCTGTGGCAATTCTAAATACGCACGGTCATTTTGATCATGTCTGGAGCAACGCAGAGCTGCAAAAAAAACTAAATATTCCGCTTTATACTCCAAAAGGCGATGTCATGCTTCTTCAAGGCAATAGTTGGAGTCCTGATTTACCACCATCTAAACCTGATGTAGAGGTAGAACCAAATCAAGAGTTTGATTTTAAAGGAATTAAAGTTAAATTTACACATTTTCCGGGACACACGCCGGGATGTTCCACAATAGAGATAGAAGATGCTATGTTTAGCGGAGATTTTATATTTGAACGCTCTATCGGGCGAACTGATTTTCCATACTCCTCGCCGCAGGAGATGAGAGAATCTCTTGAAGAGTTTAAAAAAATTCCTTATGATAAAACTATATATCCGGGACACGGCGGAACTACTACTATCAAGCAAGAACAGCAGTACAGCGACTACTGGATAGCAAATCTTTAAATAGATTGGCTACTCTTCACCATCTTCTTCGCCGCTTAGTTTTAATTTTAGAACATGTCTCTCGGTTACGACTGTTTTAAACTCACCCTCAAAAACTTTTATATCTAAAACATGCCCCGTGACATGTATATTTCTTTTTCTGCCCTCTTTATGGCGAACTTTAGCGATAAAATTTACTATATCTCCAAATTTAACAGGAGAAAGAAATTGGCAATCACTTGCAACTAAGACAACATTTCTTTCATTTACTGCTGCCATAGCAGCAAAATCAGCAGCACTAAAAATAAATCCGCTATGAATCAAGTATTTGGAATCAGCAATCATTTCATGAGTTGTTACTAATTTTAATTCTACATATCCATTTTCTAGCTTCTCTATCTCTCCGCATAAATCTAGATTTATATTTTCATGAGTTTTTAATAGAACTTCGTTTTTGTTTCTGTATTCATCTATCTCCAACTCTTCATCATCTAAAATCTCTTCTCTTTTGTCGCTCATCTTTTTTCCTTAATCAATTTTACATATACCCTAGCAGGCGCAGGGTAGCCCTCAACAGTCTTGCTACTGTCATTTGGGTCTAAAAAATCTTCCAGCGATTGTCCCTCTATCCAAGAAGTTTTTCTCTGCTCACTGCTCTCTGTTTTAGAACTCTCCAAAACTTCAAAACTGTCAAATCCTGCTCTTAAACACCAATTTTTCAACGCTTTTATAGTCGGTACGAAGTAGATGTTTGGTATCTTAGAGTACGAAGACTCAGGACAGAGGCACATCTCATCGTCACCCTCAATATAAAAAGTATCTAAAATAACTTCACCCTCTTTGTCAAGCCCTTTATAAAGAGACTTCAGCATTCCGACAGGGTCGCTTCTATGGTAAAGAACACCAAGACAAAAAATAGTATCAAACTTCTCTTCGTAAAACTCCAGATGTTCAACACCCAAAAGCTCATAAACAATGCTGCTTTTTACAAAATGGTTTATAAAATCAAACTGTGTTTTATAGAGCGGCGATGGATCAAAACCGACAAGAGATTTTGGCTTATCCTCCTGCATTCTAAAAAGATAATACCCATTGTTACACCCTATATCGGCAACTCTTCTATCTTTTAAATTAAAATGTTTTCGCAGAAGGTTATATTTTATATTGCTTCTCCATTCGGAATCAATATAAACATCAAATAGCTTAAACGGTCCTTTTCGCCAAGGCATCATCACTCTGGCAACCTCTTCTACATTTTTTGGAGCATTCCCGCTAACCGTAACGGCATCACCAAGTTCAACACTCCAAGAACCATCTTCTAAGCTAGAGAGTGCCTCTCTAAGCGGAGCTATATTTTTCCACTCCATCCACTTTAATCGCTCTTGCCTTAACTCTTTTATATTCATTTTAATCACTATAATATGTTAATTTTATTATAATTGTACCCTAAAAACCGAGAGGAGTTAAAATGAGATTAGAAAAGAAAGCAACCGTTGTATCAACATCAGTTGCCTCGCTGCTTGTTATTATGAAAATGACAGTTGGAATACTCAGCGGCTCGATAGCTGTTTTAGCATCTGCCATTGACTCTCTGCTGGATTTAACTGTTTCACTGTTCAATTACTTTGCACTTCATAACTCTGAAAAAGACCCTGATGATAAATTTCATCACGGAAGAAGTAAATTAGAACCTCTTGCAGCGGTTGTAGAGGGCACTATTATCTCACTATCGGCTCTTTTTATACTATACGAAGCATTCGGAAAGATAGCACACCCAAGAGAGATGGAGTTTATGGGTGCATCCATTGCTGTTATGCTGGCTTCAATAATAATCACTTCAATGTTAGTGTTTTTCTTAAACAGTGTTGCTAAAAAAACAAAAAATATGGTCATCAGAGCGGATGCTCTTCACTATAAAACTGACATATTTTCAAATGGAGCAGTGCTTTTGGCTCTCGGGCTTATATCTTTTACCGGAGAAGATTTGATAGACCCTATATTGGGTATGGGTATCGGTATATACATGATTTACTCGGCATTTCCTATCATCAAAGAGGGTGTTCTAATGCTCCTTGATGCTGCACTATCTGAAGAAGATATAGCAAAAATCAAAAATATTATAGAAAGCGATAAGATAACTGCCAACTACCACCATCTACAAACAAGAGAATCCGGGTCGCATATATTTATATCGGTTCACATTGTCTTTAATACTAGTATTTCCCTATATGATGCACATCTTATATCGGATAAGTTAGAAGTTAAATTGAAAAAAAATTTTAAAGATAAGAAAACGCATATCATCATTCACATGGACCCGTATGATGACTCTAATATTAACGAAATGGAAGATATATATTAATTATGGAACACAAAATGGGCGTAAGAGCCCATCTTAAGGCTTATTTAGCAAACTCCACGGCTCTGCTCTCTCTGATAACATTTACCTTTATTTCACCAGGATATTGAACTTTCTCCTCTATCTCTTTAGCTATCTCTTTAGCCATCAAAATAGATTCATCGTCATTTACAAGAGATGCATTTACGATTACTCTGACCTCTCGACCTGCGTTAATTGCATAAGCCTGTTTAACGCCCGTATGCTCGGACGCTATCTCTTCTATTGCCGTAACTCTTTTTAAAAAGCTCTCCAACACCTCTCGTCTTGCTCCGGGTCTTGCCGCCGAGAGTGCATCAGCCGCACAGACTGCTCCACACTCTATTGAGTTAATCTCTTCATGTCCATGATGAGCATAGATAGCATTTATAACCACACTGTGTTCATTATAACGGTTACAGATAGCTGCTCCCAAATCAACATGGTTACCATCATGTTCATGAGTCAATACTTTTCCAATATCATGAAGAAGCCCTGCTCTTTTTGCAAGTCTTACATCTCCACCCATCTCCGCAGTCATAATTCCGGCCAAATAAGCAACTTCAAGAGTGTGAGCAAGAGCATTTTGCCCGTAACTTGCACGATAACGAAGCGTACCTACTAGCCTGATAAGTTCAGGATGCATAACGCCAATATCTAAGTCAGCTACTATCTCTTCACCCTCACTTAAAGTGCTGGCTTTAAACTCATCACATACTTTATTGTAAATCTCCTCAATGCGTGCCGGTTGAATACGACCGTCTTGAATCAGTAACTCTAAAGTTTTTGTAGCTATCGCACGCCTGTAAAGGTTAAAACTGCTTACCAAAATTGCATTCGGGGTGTCATCTATAATGATATCCACACCCAAAAGAGTCTCAAGGGTTTTTATATTTCTACCCTCTTTGCCGATTATACGACCCTTTAATTCATCATCGGATAGATAAACCAGATTTGTAAGTCGTTCTGCCGCAAACTCTCCTGCAAAACGGCTTGTCGCTTGAGCCAAAATATAGTTTGCTCTTTTTTTAGCTTCAGTTTTAGCTTCGTTTTCATAACGCCTGACAATATGTGCTATCTCTGCACGCGACTTCTCTTCTACTTTTTCAAGTAAAACAGTCTTAGCTTCATCTTTTGTCATACCTGCACAATGCTCAATAGCATTTAGTGCTTCATCTATCTTCTCTTCATATCTTTTTTTCAGTGAGTTTAGAGATTTTTCATTTCTTTTTAAATCAACTTGTCTAGCTTTTAAAGTAGCTACTTCATCTTGAAGTCTTCTATCTTCATTTTGTTTATAGCGCTTAAAGCTCTGCTCTTTTCTTACAACATCATCTTCTCTTTGAGAAAGATCTGCTTTAGCTCTCTCTTTTGCATTTTCATACAACTTTGTAGCCTCTAGCTCTATCTCCTGAGATTTAATGTTAGCCTTATATAAAAGCAGTTGTGCTTCATTTTCAATCGCACCTGCCTGAGCTTTAGCCTTTTCGACATATATATCAAAATTAGCATTAGTTATTTTTTTAGAGATGAAAAATCCAACAAGCCCACTAACGGAGGCTATAGAGCCGCCGATTAGTATCTCATTTAACATCTTATTTCCTGTTTATAGCCATATTTTTATTTTGTACTTCAACTCTTGGTGTAATTATCAAATCACAAGTAATGTCATAATCATCACAAATGAACTCTTTTGTATAACAAAATTCTGATTGTATAAAAATCGTGTACGGTCTCTTTTTTAATTTTGCAAAGAAACGGTCATACATCCCTTTTCCAAAACCAACTCTTTGTAAGTTTCCATCCACACCAACTACCGGTACTATGGCCACATCTATTTTTTTAATTTTTCTTAAACTGTTTCCCGCTTCATAAATACCAAATTTTCTTTTCTTAAGCGGTAACCTAAATGGTACCATCTTAAAACTTTCGCCTTCCATAAACGGCACAAAAATTTCATATTTTCTTCTTATAATTTTGATTGATTTAGCCGTATTTGCCTCAAAAGGAAGGGAAGTGTAAAAAAGTATTTTTTTATTTTTAAATTTTTTCAGCTCTTTTAATAATTTAAAATTTATCTTAGCATTTTTGTATACACGGTTATGTTTTGGGCTATTTTTAATTTTATCTAGACAATTTTGTCTAAAAATTGTTTTTGTAAGAGGCATATAAAATCTTTGTGGCTATAATTTCGGTAATTTTACTCAAAAAACAGAAAACAAGGTAAGCAAATGTTTAAAAAATCTATTTTTCTTCTATCTATATTATCAACGCTTCTATTTCAAGGTTGTTCCGATAAATCAAACGGCAACGATATGATATCAACGGATGAGTATGTATTAACGGCTCTTGACAAAAAGCAGTATGTCGTAAAAAAAGTTACCGATGGTTTTATACTTGAGGGTGCGGAGGATAAAGTAGTGATTTTTGATATTTTTGCAACTTGGTGTCCTCCTTGCCGCGCTGCTGCGCCACACCTTAGCTCCCTTAAAGAAAAATATAAAGATAAACTTATTATTATCGGTATAACAATTGAGGAGAACATTTTAGATGAAAAACTAAAAGAGTTTGCAGATACATACAAAGCAAAATATATTTTGGTAAACTCAGACCAAAATCGCCGTCTTAGCAATGCAATCGTAAAAGAGCTTAAACTTGGAGAGAGATTCCCAATTCCTACTATGGCAATGTACAAAAACGGAAAATTAATAAACCATTATGTCGGCGCCACTGAGGAAGAGTTTATAGACAGTGATATTAGAAACGCTTTAGGCAACTAATGTTTGGATTTATTAAAAAATCTCTTAGCAAAACAGCCGAGGCCATAAAATCGGTAGTTCCAAAAAAGAAAATATCATTTTCAAAAGATGAAATTGAAGATATTTTATTAGAAGCTGATGTCGAGTATGCACTTGTAGAGATAATTTTAAATGAGATATACCAGAGTAAAATAACCCGTGATATTCTCCGCTCAAAGCTGCTTGCTACACTTGCTTACACAACATATAAAGAGCCGGAATTTACAGCTCCGTTTGTTGAACTGATTGTTGGAGTAAACGGTGCCGGAAAAACAACTACAATCTCAAAACTTGCCGCTCGCTATAAAAATGAGGGTAAAAAAGTTATTCTCGGTGCCGGTGATACTTTTCGCGCGGCCGCAATAGAGCAGCTGACTCTTTGGGCAAAAAAGCTAGATATTCCCATAATATCCTCAAAACAGGGGCATGACAGTTCTGCTGTTGCTTATGACACGATAGACTCTGCCAAATCAAAAGGGTTTGATAATGTCATTATAGACACCGCAGGAAGACTTCACACTCAAACAAACTTGGCAAATGAGCTTAAAAAAATTCATAGAATCTGTGACAAAGCCCATAGTGGCGCTCCACACAGAACCATACTAATCATAGACGGAACGCAAGGCAACTCTGCCATAGCTCAAGCAAAAGCATTTAATGAGATGATAGGAATTGATGGAATTATCATTACCAAACTTGACGGAACTGCAAAGGGCGGCAGTGTTTTTAGCATTGCTTACGCGCTTGGATTGCCTATTCTTTATGTCGGAACAGGCGAACAGCCCCAAAATCTGACACCGTTTGATAAATATGAGTTTGTTGATGGCTTACTTGATGCTATTTTTACGGAAGAAGAAAATTAGGATTAAGTCCTAAAAATCTCTAACTTCGCATGGAGCTCATCCGTCATAGCATTAAGATGTTCGGCCGCCGCCGCAATCTCTTCAACATTTCTTGCATTTTTGGAAGATATCTCATTGATTTGTGAGACTTGAGAGACAATGAACTCTACATCTCTTCCGGTCTTTTCAAAGTCGTTAACAGTTTTGTCACTTGCTTTTACAGCCTCTTTAACGATGGCAACACTCTCATTTATTTTTCTCTCAACATCGGTTGCGCTCTCTGAGAGCTCTTGAATCTCCTCTGAGTTAGAGTTCATCTGGGAGCTTACCTCTATGATGGATTGAACTATGACATTGATAGTGGCATTTATCTCCGTAAGGCTTCTTTGCGTTCTCTCTGCAAGTTTTCTTACTTCATCGGCAACAACCGCAAATCCGCGTCCATGCTCTCCCGCTCTTGCTGCTTCAATAGCGGCATTG
>MIBZ01000022.1 GCA_001829675.1 Sulfurimonas sp. RIFCSPLOWO2_12_36_12
GATTTCCGCTAAGAGTTGAGCTTGAATCTTTAACTGAAGATACTCTATACAAGATACTGACTCAAACAAAAAATTCGTTACTTAAGCAGTATGAAGCACTTTTGAGCGTTGAGGGAATGGAGCTGATTTTTGAAGATGAAGCAATCAGGGCAATAGCAAAACTAGCCCACAGAGCAAATGAAGTAGCTGAGGATATTGGTGCCAGAAGACTTCACACCGTGCTAGAAAGGGTTTTGGAAGATGTAAGCTTTATTGCAGATGAATATATAGACAAAGAGTTTATTGTCACTGCAAAATTGGTACATGAAAAATTAGATGCAGTTGTCGAAGACGATGACTTATCAAGATATATCTTATAGGAAAAAATATGACAAAAGCTGGTTTCGTCTCTCTAATAGGTCGTCCAAATGCTGGAAAAAGCACCCTTATGAACTCGCTTTTAGGCGAAAATATTGCTATGGTTAGCCAAAAAGCAAACGCAACAAGAAAAAGATCAAATGCAATCGTTATGCATGAGAACACTCAAATAATCTTTGTTGACACTCCGGGATTGCACGAGAGAGAGAAAGTTTTAAATCAGTTTATGCTTGATGAAGCCTTAAAAGCAATGGGTGACTGTGATTTGATTGTATATCTGGCTCCGGTAACAGACAGTGTTGAGTATTATGAAAAATTTTTAAAACTAAATAACTCAAAAATAAAACATATAATAGTATTAAGCAAGATAGATCAAGTAACGCAAGAGAAACTTTTTAAAAAAATAGCTCAGTATAATCAATTTTCAGACCATTTTGAAGCTCTTATTCCAATGGCAGTCCCTAAAAAAGTTGGACATAAAGATTTGCTAGAAACAATTTCAAAACTTTTGCCGGAATCTCCGTTTCTTTTTGACCCGGAGGATTTAACAAGCGAGCTTGTTCGTGATATTTATGCAGGATTTATAAGAGAAGGCGTATTTCAAAATGTCAGTGATGAGATACCATATGAATCCGATGTTATCATCGATAAGATATATGAAGAAAAAAATGTAGATAGAATTATTGCTACCATCATTGTAGAAAAAGAGTCTCAAAAAGGGATTATCATAGGCAAAGGCGGAGAGTCAATAAAAAGAATTGGAAAGTACTCCAGAGAAAAGATAGAGATGCTTAGCGGGAAAAAAGCTTACCTAGATTTACAAGTTGTTGTAAAAAAAGGGTGGAGTAAAGATAAAGCATATTTACAAGAGATAGGTTACACATCATGAAATTGCTACTACTAATTTTAATAAGCTTAAATCTTTTTGCTAGCAATATACTAACTAGTTATAGAATTAAAGGTGTTGCCGATATTGAAAAGCAGATGGATTTAGAACTCTCAAAAGAGGAGTATTGGAGGGATTATCTAGTTGG
Source organism: Sulfurimonas sp. RIFCSPLOWO2_12_36_12 (assembly GCA_001829675.1). Classification (GTDB taxonomy): domain Bacteria; phylum Campylobacterota; class Campylobacteria; order Campylobacterales; family Sulfurimonadaceae; genus Sulfurimonas. Next base: position 1,392 of record MIBZ01000022.1, read on the forward strand.
CAAGGACACAACATTTGGCTATATAGAATCTTATCTTAACATTCTTGCTTGCGATAAATCAAAATCAACACTTGATTTGTACTCAATTGATCAAAACCAGAGTTTTAAATTCAAAAAAGCTTATAGTGCTTTTACCGGCAAACTAAAAGGCGACAAAACAAAAGAGGGAGATTTAAAAACTCCGGTAGGAATATACCAAATAGTTCAAAAACTCTCTAAAGAGACAAATCTAGACCCTTTTTATGGTCCTTTTGCTTTTGTAACATCGTACCCGAATTTGTATGACTCCTACAAAGGCAGAAATGGCTCTGGAATATGGATACACGGTCTTCCATCAAAAGATAGAGACGAGTTTACAAGAGGATGTATTGCCATAAACAATTCAAGTATTGAATGTTTAGATAAAAATATAGATATATCAAAAACTCTTATTATCATAAATGACTCAAGTGTTAAAACAAATATCTCAAAAGAGACACTATCTTCAATACTTGCACAGCTCTACTCTTGGAGATATGCTTGGCTTTATGATGACATAAAAAATTATCTAAATTTTTATTCATCAGAATTTGTTAGACATGATGGAATGGATATTGAAAAATTTGCAAGCTATAAAACAAGAGTCTTTAAAAAAGTTGAGAAAAAAACTATCTTATTTAATGATATTAACATCGTACCATATCCGGGCAGTGAAAATATATATCAAATTACTTTTAAAGAGTTTTACAAATCTGATAGTTTTGAGTTTACAGGCGATAAAACATTAGTTGTAGAATTTGACAAAAATAAAAAAATAAAAATACTAACCGAACTATAAAAGATATATATATGAAATATATTTTAACAGGAGCATTTTTTGCTCTAAATATCTTTTTAACTCCTATATTTGGTGATGTTCAATTAATTAAAAAAGAAAATAGTGACTCAAACACAACTCTTCTTGTTATAGGCGGGATACATGGTGATGAACCGGGTGGATATTTTTCTGCATCAATCTTAGCAACTCACTATAAAATAAACTCAAAAAACCTCTGGATAGTTCCAAACCTGAATCAAGAAAGCATTCAAAAAGACGCTAGAGGCATCAATGGAGATATGAATAGAAAGTTTTCAATTATAGAAAGTAAAGACAAAGATAAAAAGATTGTCGAAGACATTAAAGAAATTATTACTAAAGAGAATGTCTCTTTAGTTTTAAATCTACATGACGGCAATGGATTTTATAGAAAAACAGATAGAGGAAATATTTTCAATGCGAATGCTTGGGGACAAACATGTGTTATCGACCAATGCGATTTAAATCAAAGTCAACCATTTGGAAATCTAAACACAATAGCTATTGATGTTAAAGAGAGAATAAATAAAAAACTTATAGAAGATCATCACACTTTTGATGTAAAAAATACTAATACAAAATTTGATGATGAAGCGATGAAGTTATCTCTCACATATTTTGCAGTTACAAACAACAAACCGGCATTTGCAATAGAAAGCAGCAAAAACCTACCCTCACTATCCCAAAAAGTTTTTTACCATCTCCTTGCAATAGAAGAATTTATGAACATTATGGATATATCTTTTACAAGAGAATTTGAATTAAATGAACAAAATATTGATGAAATACTGAAAAATTATGGAAATTTAAATATAAACAGCAATATTTCAATTAATTTAACTAACATAAAAAAATCTTTAAGCTTTATTCCGATAAAATCAGAGAGTAATGTATTTAAGTTCTCTAACCCGCTAGGAAGAGTTGTTAGAGAGGGTGGAAATTTTATTGTTTACATAGGCAATAAAAAAATCACAACTCTCGGTCCACAATATTTTAAGCAGGGGGAGTCTTGCACAGAAAAATTTGAAGTTATTGTTGATAAGAATATAGTTTCTTTAGATGCAGCTTCAGATTTTTTTGTAAATGACGATTTTAATATCGTTAAAAAAGATGGTTATCGTGCGAATATTATTGGTTACAAAGCAATAGGTCGTCTTGATGAAAGTGGTGTAAACATTAAGCTTCAAGATTTTGACAAAAGATTCTCTATTGATGTAGACGACACTGTTTACAGAATTGAGCTTTATAAAAATAATGAATTTTGCTCTATGTTCAAAGTTCATTTTATACAGGATAATACAAAATGAGTAAAAAAGAACAACACTCTTTCTCTAGTGTACTTTCTATTAATCCATATAAAAATACATATGTCAGTGCGGTTGCAACCTCTTTAAATGTAACCACATCTCCTACATACAGTAAAGAGCAGTATGTAATCTCTTATCTGAATACAAAAAGTTTTATCAATAGCCATATTGTGATAAGCAAAAATATTCCGGATGAAGATTTGTATGACGCTATTTACAATAAAGCGTATGATGAGCTTGGGCTTGATCAAGCCATAATGTATCAAATAGAATATATAGAAACTTATAATAGCCTAGACCAAGACAACAGAAGCTTTCATGTATTTATCATTGACCCGCTTTTAGTTAATGATGTCTTTAAAAATGCAGTTGAAAAAATTAAATATATAGACTATATTATTCCCTCTCCTCTTTTATTAAAATCTCTTTACTCTAGAGAAATTATTCAAGACAGTGGCGTTCACTGTTTTATCTACTTTCAGGAGAATGATACTTTTATAACTATTTATAATAACAAAGAGTTTGTATATACAAAATCTATAAATTACTCATTCTTGCAGATGCATGAGAGATTTTGTGAAATATACGGCGAGATGGTTGAATATGAAGATTTTATTCGTTTCTTATCGAACGAAGATCTTAAAACCACTAATAACAGTTATAAAACAGATATTATAAAGCTCTATAAAGAAATTTTTGCAAACATAAATGATATTTTAACCTATGTAAAAAGAGCCTTAGATATAGATAAAATAGACTGTATATATATAGACACTCAGCTTCATACCGTAACTAAAATAGATGAGATGGCTGAGGTAGAGCTTAGTATTAAAAGTAGCAGTTTTGATTTTGACTATGGGCTAAAAAGTGAAGACAATCATATTGATCACTTTCACTACCTTATGCAGATTTACGCTACTCTTCCTGAAAATGAGAGATATGAGTGTAACTTTACTACATATCATCGTCCGCCAAAATTTACACAAAGAGATAGCGGGCGTGCTATTTTACTGGCTGTTGCTTCGTTAGTGCTTGCTTTTATATACCCGGTGTCCTATTGGACTCTTACATATGCTCAATCATTACAATATAAGCTTCTTGAAGAAGAGTATCAAAATGTTCACAACATTAAAATAACAAGAGAAGCAACTATAAAGAGCAAAGAGGCTGAGAAAGAGAGTGTTTCAAATCTTCTGGCTCAAGCACAGCAAGAGTATGTTGATAAGAAAAATACACTCATAAAAATTCATGATGTAAAAGTTAACTACCCTATGAAGGCTAATCTTTTACAAATATTAACAAAAGAGTTTAACAGTTACGATGTTAAGTTGGAAACTGCTTTTTATTCTGAAGCAGAAAAAACAGATAAGAGTGAGGCTTCAAAAGAGTTTAAGTTTGGCTTAGTATCTTCTAGCGATAAGAAGATTACTGATATGATTAAGTATCTAACTAAAACCTATGAAGGAAAGTTTCACTTCTCTATTAATGAGATATCATATAAGATAGAAGAGAAATTATACTTTGGTGAATTGAAGGTGAATTTATTATGAATTTCAAATTAATGATCGAAGAGACCTTACAAAGAATTGATAATTTTTTTAAGGAAAAATCTCAAAAAGATGTTTATATAGTTTATATAATGGTAGCTGTTATTTTAGGTTCTTTGGCTTATCCGTTTTATGATTCATCTGCTCAAGAGTTTAATGTTATAAAAGATAAAGTTGCACAAATTACTACAAAAATAGATGCTGACAAAATTTACCTTAAGATAAATACAGAAGCAACAGTAGCTAAACTGCAACAAGATATAGTAGCGCTAGAGGGTGAATTAGTAACTCAGAGAGATACAAATAAGTACATTAAAGAGAAGATAGAGACAATATCATCGCTAATATATGATGAAGTTGCATGGGGTAAGTATCTCAACTCTATATCTATACATGCTAAAAATCATAATATGAAAATTATTAACTTTGTTAATACATATTCATTGAACAATGAAGCAGCTTTTGGTCATGTTTTAGATATCTCTCTTGAAGTTACCGGTAACTATTTAGATACGGTTAAGCTTGTTAATTCTTTAGAGCAAAGTGAGCTGGTTGTCGATATTCATGATTTGGACATAAAAGCTCAAGATGCACTGAACACGAAGATTAAAATTTCAGTTTGGGGGATTACTTACTAATGAAAACAATATTAATAATGCTGCTAGCAGTTTTTTTAAGTAGTACTCTCTGTGCCACGGAGTTGGAGTGGGTAGATGAGCAAATAGAGGCTATTAAGCCACCAAGAAAAGGGGTTGAAATTTCAGGTATTAACAGCCCGTTTGTTTTCCTTGAAAAAAATAAACCAAAAGAAAAAGGTGGAGCTTCTTCGGCATCTGGCATTAGGATTACAGCTCCAAGGCCATCTGTTCTTAAGCAGAAAGCTTGTCCTCCAGACGGAAATACTACTAAGAGCAACAGCTTTGATTTATTTGATTTAAGTGTAATTATCAACTCAAAAGCTATGATTAATGGTAGTTGGTATAAAAAGAGCGACACTATAAACAGCTATACCATTTTTGATATCAGCAAAAATTCTGTAACTCTAAAAAAAGGCGATAAGGAACTTATCTTATCAACAGCTAGTAAAAAACAAACTCTAAAATTCAAAAATAAGTAGGGCAGATTTATGAAACTTATAAAAACAACAATGTGTACAACGCTTTTTACACTTCTTTTATCAAGCAGTGCTTTGGCTGACTGTTCTTATGAACTATTTAGTATTAGTTCTACAAAAAACACTAAAATAATAGATTTCATAGAACAACTTAGTGATGAGTGTGGTTTTAGTATTATCGTTACTGATCCAAACGCTCAAAAGTTTTTAGATTCTAATTTAAATAAAACTAATCTAAACAACTTAACTATAGATGAAGTTTTTAATATTGTGCTAAAAGAGAATAATCTTGCGTATACTCTTGAAAACAATATTTTAAAAATTTCATATCTTGACACTAAGATGTTTAATATAGATTATATTCTTTCACAAAGAAAAAGTGAATCTAAAACAAACATAACTCTCTCTTCAGAGGGCGCCGGTCTTGCTTCTGCAACTGGAACAACCGCTACTACTTCAACTGCGAACGATAACAAAGGCGGCGGTGCTGCCGGTAAGTCAGGTATGAAGATAGACAGCACGGATGAAGTTATGTTTTGGCATCAATTAGATTTAGAACTACGAGAAGTTTTAAACAGACCGCAAGATATATATGTAGCACAGGCTCCTATCATAAATAAAAATGCCGGGATTATAACAGTTACTGCTACCATTAAACAGATGGAGAGATTAGAAAAATATCTTAAAAAACTTCAAGATAAAGTACAGCTTCAGGTTTTAATAGATGTTCAGCTGTTATCCGTAACTTTAAGCAAAGGTAAAACTACCGGTATTGACTGGTCGCAATTATACAAACTTCAAGATATTGATATGAGTATTGATAAACTGTTCCATAAAAACATATCAGAATTTGAAGATAATAAAATAACAACAGCGATTGCAGGGGGCGGAGCTAGTGAAAATTCTCACCTTATAAAGCTTAGTGCAAGCGGCAGTTTGAATGAAGTTATTAAATTCCTCAAAACTCAAGGAGATGTAACTTCAATTTCAAATCCAAAAGTTTTAACACTAAACAATCAAGCAGCACTCATAACTGCAGGTACGGAATATTTTTATAAAATAACAAGCACTGAAACGCTCTCTGGCACAACAAGCGGAACTCAAAGTACTAGCGAAGATATTCAGTCGGTTTTTGCAGGTGTGCTTTTAGATATTACTCCGGAAATTTCTGACGACAACACTATAACACTAAAAATAAATCCTTCTCTATCTGAAACAGCAAGCAGTACATTTGTTGCTGACAGTGCAGAAGACAGAACAATGCCGCCAGACCTTCGTCGTCGTCAGCTATCATCAGTTGTAACTGTAAAAGATGGAAATCGTGTCATTTTAGGCGGATTAATTAACACAAGCAACACTGTTAATATGAATAAAGTTCCTATTTTAGGTGATATTCCTATATTAAACTATCTGTTTAAATATGAAGATAGACAAAAAATTACTCAAGAACTTGTTATTGTAATTCAACCGCGTATTATTGCTAAAGACAAAAAAGATCTCTCCTTAGCAGATTTGGGTTATCAAGGTCTTTCTGAGAAAATTTTACTTAATGCTAAAGATGCAATTACAACTACTGAAGATATAGCAAAAGAGGAAAATTGAAGCCAAGTATCTATGAAAACTCTAGAGATGTTTTTTTAGATACAGTCAATGCTAAAGATTACATCCAGCTTGAAAGAGTATCGACTATTTACCAGTCCCTAAAAGATTCAATTGAAAAACCACTAAAAATGGTGCTTTTATATGGAAAACCAGGGACTGGCAAGAGTATGTTTTTATCAAAACTTCACCATAATCTTGCTTCTTCTCAAAAAGTTTGCCTTTATAAAACACCTATTTTAGATGAGAGTGAATTTTTTAAAACACTTGCTCAAGATTTATACGGAATTGGGTATGAAGGTGAATTAAACTTTACACAATTTATAAAAGTAGTAGAAAATAAAGAGCTCATTGGCGCGACTGTGCCATTAATACTTTTAGATGAGGCTCAACTCTACTCTACTCCTATGATGGAGAAGATTAGACTTTTATCTGATACAAGAAAGGTGAAATTTGTAATAGCTCTTCATAAAACAGAAAAAGAGGACATTATTGCAAAAGAGCACTTTCAAACTAGAATTTGGGAGAGCATTAGACTTGAAAATGCATCAACTTCAGAACTAAAAATTTATATTCAAAAAAAACTTATGAAAGTAAACTGCATAGACACAGCGAGTATGTTCACGCAAAGTTCTATAAATTTAGTTCATAAATTGACAGATGGAAATTACAGAGATGTAAATAAACTAATATATACACTATTTGATATATATGTATACTATGCAAATAACAATTCAAATAAAATAAACAAAAGCGAAATCTCAACTAAATTTATAGAGATGGCTGCTATACATACAGGGTTAATAGATGCTTAATGTTAATGATTTAGAGATAAGACATAAAAAATATAAAATAAAATCTTATGTACCATACTTTACTATATTTGCCGGTGTAACAATTGCTCTTATTTCTATTGCTTCATTTTTTCTATATAACTCTAAAGTAGAAATAAGTAGTGAGCTAGAAGAGCAAAAACAACCGATTGTCATACAAAAAACTGAAGTAATAGCTGAAACTGAAATTAAAGAAAAAAATGAAACAGTACAAGAGGCAGTACAAAACAAAATAGAAGGAACTGTAGCTGAGCCAGTTGCAATTAAAGATAATGTAAAAATTGAGCAAAAACAAGAAAAAGTTGTTCTATCTCCATCATTGAATTTTATGAATAAAATGGGCTCAAATGGTCGAACTAATAATCAAGAGTTGCCAAAAGAAATAATTATTGATATAAAGCAAAAAGATGTTGAACCAAAAGTTGAACCAAAAGTTGAACCAAAGAAAGCAGAAAAGAAAGCAGAAAAAATTGAAGAAATTTCATTAGATATAGATAAAAAAAACCCTATCAACATAGCTAGAAAAGATGAACAAGAAGATCTTTCACATGTAATAAAAAGATTTAACATAAACCACAACCCGGCGTTAAGTCTATTTGTAGCAAAAAAATATTATCAACTAGGTGATTACGAACAAGCATATAATTATGCATTGATTACTAATGAAATAAACAACAATATAGAGGATAGTTGGCTTATATTTTCTAAGTCATTAGTTAAAATGAATAAAAAAGATATGGCAATAGAAACGCTTAAAAAATATATCTCTCACTCTCACTCTTCACAAGCAAAACAGCTTTTAGATGAAATTTCATCAGGAAAATTTAAATGAAAATATTATCGATAATACTAATCTCAGTAACTTTATACGCTGATATAAAGCAAGATATGCTTAATCTTTATCAAAACAAAAAGCACGAAGAAGTTTGTAATATTGGTTTTAATAATTTTGAAAACTATAGAAATGATGAAGAGTATGTGTCACTTTATGCATTTGGTTGTCTTAATGCAGATTATATAGATCGTCTATCGGTGCCGACTACAACACTTAAGCTATCAAAAGAATCACGCTCAAATGCTGCATACTTCTCTATTATACTTATGCAAAAAAAACTTTTATACCATGCGCTCTTGGACAATTATGACCTATCTTCTCTAAATCTACCGACTACAGATTATGTTCTATCAAAAGTTTTTGATTTATACACAAAAATCAAAAAAGATGAGCGAAAAGAGTTTTATATTTTTGAAGATGAAAGTGATAAACAACTAAAATATAAACTTTATATTTTAAAAGATGGTAAAATAGATAAAATGGTTATTGAAGAGTTTTATAATTCAATTAATATTAAAAAACATATTTATTGGTAGGGGGGCATTATGGATAGAATAACATCTGATTTACTAGCAAATGGCTCCATAATGAAGAGTCAGGTTGATAGACTAATTGCTAAAGGTCTTGATAGCAACTTAATCCTTAGAGACATTACCATATCCGGTTTTATGACAATGGATAGGCTTGTGCGCTTCATTGTTGATAAAATACAAAATGGTGAATATGATTTATCTATAATTAACGATTACGACTATATTCAAGAAAAAGATGTTTTAATAAAATTGGCACAAAAACAAAATGCCCAATTTCTTGACTTAGACTCAATAGATATGGATTATAGACTTACAGAAAAAGTCTCACTTGCTCAACTTAAAAAATATAATGCTTTTCCAATTTCAGAAGATGAACTCAGCATTACAATTGCTTTTTGTGATCCTCTTGATATAGAAGCGCACGAGTCAATACAGAGACTTTTTCCAAAAAAACCAATTAAAATAGCAGTTGCAACTAAAAAACAGATTGAATCATACCTTTTTAAAATAGAATTAAAAGATAGCATAAAAGGTCTTGTAAAAAAAATTAGGGATGAGTTAAACTCTATTAACTCTATAGAAGAACAACAAGAAGCCTCTTCCATTCTTCTATTGATTGATGTTATCTTAAATGCATGTATTAAAAATCGCGCAAGTGATGTGCATATTGAACCAACGGAAAAAAATTGTGTCGTTAGAACTAGAATTGACGGAAAACTAATAGAGATATTTATTTTTGAAAAAGATATTTATCCTCCGCTTGCTTCTAGGTTGAAACTGCTCGCAAACCTTGATATTGCAGAGAAAAGAAAACCGCAAGATGGGCGTTTTTCAACAATGGTCAGCTCCAGAGAGTACGACTTTCGTATATCTACTCTTCCTATTTTATATGGTGAATCTATCGTTATGAGGGTTCTTGACAAACAAAAAGCACTTGTCAAGCTTGAAGATGCCGGAATGGATGCTCTAAGTTATCAGAAGTTTCTAAAGGCTCTTCAAACTCCTTATGGAATTATACTTGTAACCGGTCCAACAGGAAGTGGTAAAACAACAACATTATATGGTGCTTTAAATGAACTTAGAAATGTTGAAGATAAAGTTATTACAGTTGAAGACCCGGTAGAGTATAGGATGAACCTTATTCAACAAGTACAAGTAAATCCAAAAGTTGGTCTTACTTTTGCTGCGGCTCTTCGCTCGATACTAAGACAAGATCCGGATAAGATAATGATTGGTGAAATTCGCGACTCTGAAACACTGGAAATAGCTATAAAGGCTGCATTAACTGGTCACTTGGTAATTTCAACACTACATACGAATGACTCAATTAGCGCAGTTACCCGTATGGTAGATATGGGTATTGCCCCATATCTCATCAGCGGCTCTCTTGTTGCAATACAGGCTCAAAGACTTGTTAGAAAAATTTGTCTAAACTGCAAAGCAGAAGAAAAAATTTCGGTATCATCGCTTGAAGAACTTAAACATTTAGTTCCGCCAGATAGTAAATTTTATATTGGGAAAGGTTGTAAAGAGTGCAATGAAACCGGTTATTTGGGCAGAGAGATGATTTGTGAGGTTTTAGTTGTTAACGAAAAAATCTCCTCTCTTGTTGCAAAAAATGCATCAATTGAATTGATACATACTCAAGCGGTTGAAGATGGATTTGTCGGGTTATTTGAAAACGGTATCAACAAAGCTCTTGCTGGTATTACAAGTTTAGAAGAAATTTTAAGGGTGGCAAAATAATGAAATACTTTGTAGCAACTATACTCACAAAGGGTAAAAAAGAACAAATTGGACTGTATGCTGAAGATAGAAAACAGGCTAATGAGCTTGCAAAACTAAAATATTCTGGAATTATTCTTAAAATTTCAGAAGAACAAGAGCCGTTAGAAGCTCAATTTAAAAGATTCAAAGCAAATTTATTTAGCAGTGTTAAAAAAAGAAAAATAAGACCTGATGCCTTAATCGCTTCTATTAGGCAGTTAGCTGTTATGACAAATGCCGGCATATCTATTTATGATTCATTAAGTGAAATTTCCAAATCAACGACTGATGAAAACCTAAAACTTGTTTTTGGCAAATTAGCCGAAGATATCAACTCTGGACATTCACTCTCTAAATCTATGAATAACTTTCGTTTTGAACTTGGTAATTTAGCCATAGCCATGGTTCAACTTGGCGAAAAAACAGGAAATCTTGACGATGCACTCTACTCTCTTGCAAATATGCTTGAAGAGATTCGTGCAAACTTTGTTAAATTTAAAAAAGCCATGGCATATCCAAGAAATGTTATGATTGCGATGGCAATAGCGTTTACAATTTTAATATCATATGTTGTTCCAAACTTTAAAACTATGTTTGAAAAATTACATGCTGAACTGCCACTGCCTACGCTGATTTTACTAAAGTTAGAACATCTTTTCAATAATTATGGTTTATATGTTTTAGCTATTTTGGTTGTATCTTTTGCAATTTTCAAATATCTAATAAACAATAATAAAGATATAAGATATGGTTGGCATCAAGTTTTATTAAAAACCTATCTTATTAAAAATATTATTATGTTCGCGACTCTTAGTCGTTTTACTCTTGTTTTTTCAGAACTTATTCGTGCTGGTATTCCAATTGCAGAAGCTCTCGACACTTCAATATCAATGATTGATAATCTTCCTCTAAAAGCCAAGCTTTCATCCGTTAGATTTGCCGTTGAAAAAGGCTCTTCTCTGCACGAAGGGTTAGAAGAAACAAAGCTATTTGAAAATATGATTATTCAAATGGTCAGTGCCGGAGAAGATAGTGGTACATTGGACTCTATGATAAGTAAAGTTGCAGAATATTACAAAATGAGATTTGACGCTATTATAGATGGTCTATCAGAAGCTATTGAACCGATTATGTTATTAATTCTTGCAAGCATGGTTCTTCTGCTCGCGCTTGGTATATTTTTACCTATGTGGGATATGGGAAATGCCGTTACTGGTCGCAAATAGAAGAAATTCTATTTGCCATCTTTTTATAAAGAAATTTTATGCAATATTTGTAAATACCTTTTGAACATCCTCATCATCTTCTAGCTTATCTAAAATTTTATCTATATCTGCTTGCTGTTGCTCTGTAAGTGAAATTGGAGAAGTTGCCATTCTCTCTAAAACTGCTTTTGTAATCTCTATACCCATACTCTCTAGCGCACTGTTTATTGCACCAAAGCTTTTATAATCAGCCGTTACTATAACAACGCCATCTTCCGCCTCTATCTCTTCTAATCCGGCATCAATTAGCTCTAATTCTAACTCCTCTAAATTCATATCATCTTTTAGAGAAAATTCAAATAGTGCTTTTCTGTCAAACATAAACTCTAGAGAGCCTTTTATAAGCATCTCTCCGCCATGCTTGGTAAGTATATTTTTAACATTGGCAACAGTTCTTGTATTGTTATCCGTCATACACTCTATAAAAAGCTGCACACCGTGTGGAGCTTTGCCTTCAAAACTAACCTCTAACATACTTGCCGTATCTTTTGACGAAGCTCTTTTTATAGCAGCTTCAATATTGTCTTTTGGCATATTTTCAGCTTTGGCATTAATAATTGCAGTACGAAGTCTTGCATTCATATCGGGATCAATTCCACCCTCTTTTGCTGCCATAGTAATTATTTTTCCTAGTTTTGGAAACAATTTTGACATTGCTCCCCATCTCTTTAGTTTAGATGCTTTTCTATATTCAAAGGCTCTTCCCATATACTTTCCCTTATCTGTTTTTTATATGCTATTTTATATTTACACTCATTTTAAAATCAAAAATGTATAATAGCATATTAGAATATATTAGGGATTTAAATGCTACTAAATTTTAAAGTAAAATCTAAATATTAAATTTCTCTTTCTCAAAGAAGCTGTCTTCTGATATATTTTTAAAAGCTGCATTTAAACTGGTAAAAAGTGATGGAAACTCTTTTTCCATATTTTTCAGCATCTCTTTTGTGCGTGCTCTTGCGTGTGGCATTTTTACATCAAATCGCATTGATGGACATGCCTCATCGCCTATTGTAGGCATACTATTATCAACTGCACATGCTGCCAATTGACGCTCTCTCATCTGTATAAGCGGACGAATTACTATCAAACCATTTTCGGCTCTGTATTTTGGGGCAAGCGAACGCATCTGTCCATTATATATAAAGTTCATAAAAAAACTCTCTGCCGCATCATCCATATGATGACCAAGTGCTACTTTATTGCACCCGTATTTCTCTGCAACGCTATAAAGAGAACCTCTTCTCATTCGAGAGAAGAAACTACAAAATGATGAATTTTTTCTTATTTTCTCACCTGCTAAATCGTAAATTTGCGTATCATGAACAGCATGCGCAATATCGTACTCTTTGCAATGTGCGATAAGTTTATCAAAATTTTCACCCATTCCATATGAAACGGTTACTGCAATAAACTCAAATTTAAAAGGAGCGCGGCGCTGTTGTTCACGCAGTGCGTGAACCATGGTAAGAGAATCTTTACCGCCGCTAAGACCAACTAAAATTTTGTCGCCCTCTTCTATTAGGTTAAACTCGGCATTTGTTTTGCCAAGCTTGCTCATAATTTTTTTTGAAAGTTTAATCTGCAAGTTTATCCACCATATTCATAACAAATTCAGCACTCTCTTTTGCGCTTGTTTGCAAAAATTCATCAAAACTAAAACTTGCATCCATATCGGCTGCATCACTTATTGCACGAAGTATAAAAAAAGGAATATTTAAAGCGTTACACACAACTGCAACACTCCCTCCCTCCATCTCTAATGCATCAGCATTAAATGTAGCTCCTATCCAATTTTTTCTATCCTCATTTGCAACAAACTGATCTCCGGTAGCAATAATTCCCTCTTGAACGATTTTACCCATGCTTTTTGCTACATCTTTGCTCATCTCTATCATCTGCTTATCTGCCTCAATAAAAACCGCTCCCTCAGGAACATATCCATACGGATGACCAAAAGCAGTAATATCCAAATCATGTTGTGACAGTTTTGTAGCAACAATCAAATCACCTACCTTAAGAGTTGGCGATATAGCTCCTGCAACTCCAGAAAACAGCAGCTTTTGGGCTCCAAAATGCTCAATCATGGTTGCGGCTGTAAGAGTTGAGAAGACTTTTCCGATTTTCGAATATGCAATAATTAAATCAATTCCCTTATAAGATGCCTCATAATATTTATTTCCTGCATAATTAGTCGTTTTATACGAACCTATTTTTTCAAGTATTGGAGAGATCTCTTCCGGCATTGCCCCCATTATTGCTATTTTCACCTATTTTTCCTTATATTTCAAATGTTTTTACTGCTTTTTCATAACGCGGCAATTTATGCAAAATTTCTGCATCTTCATTAACTATACAGCTTCCGCCCCAAAAACCAAGACCATCTTCAAAGCCTACCCTATTAACAAATATTAATTTAGCTTTGCACTCAGAAGCGACTGTTTTTATAACCTCATACCACTTATCTTCAATTTCAAGTCCATTATCACTAAAGCCGCGTGCAGGAGAGGCAACAAGTACAATAATATAATCTGGACTATTATTTATTAGATTAGTGTGCACAGATTTATGCCATAAATCTTCACATACAGCCATGGAGACTTTTCCATGTCTGCTACTAAAACTCTCAAATATATTACCGGCTTTGAAATACCTAGCCTCTTCAAACATTCCATAATTAGGAAGATGGACCTTATCGTGTTTTGACAAAAGCCTGCCTTTTGAGAAGTAGAGTGCAGAGTTTTTAAAATTATTGCCATCTCTAATGGCAGCACCGACCACAATATCTACATTCAGACTTAAATTTTTTAAAACATCTAGCTCAACTATATCCCAAGCATCTTCATAAAGCTTATCTTGAAGCGAATAGCCGTTTAAAGAGAGCTCGGCAAATACTATTAAATCAGTTTCATTTTTACATGCATTAATTATTGAAACTGTATCTTCTAAATTAGAACGATTTAATTTCGGTGATGTTTGAGCTAAAGTAATTCTCATTTTATTTACAAATTTGCTCAATAACTTCAGCTAAAGATTTCATATCCGAAATATTGTAAGTTTCTAAATTCGGTGCAATTCTTTTATTTAGACCCTTAAGCGTAGCCCCATTTCCAAACTCAATTGCGATATCAACACTATTAGCAATTGCCAAAATTGACTGTTTATACTTAACCGGTTTTGCCAGTTGCTGGGTTAAAAGCTCAACGGCCTCTTTTTTAGTCGCATATGGAGTCGTAGTTACATTTGAGATTATTGGAGCTTCAAAACTCTCACATATCATACTTTCCATCAAGCTCTTTAGAGGAATTTGTGCTGGAGATAAAAGCTCACAATGGCTAGCAACTGACATATTTAGCAGAAGCGCTCTTTTTGCACCGGCATCTTTAAATGTCTGCTCTAATGATGCCAAATCTGCTCTCATACCTGCTACAACTAACTGTCCGTCTTGATTATAGTTTGCAGGCCAAACTTTTTTTCCCTCTTTTTGTGCATCAGAACATATCTTCTCAACACTCTCATCGTCAAGTCCCATAACAACCATCATTCCGGCTTCAATATCCGCACATGCATCTTGCATTAGCTGACCGCGTCTATGAGTAAGCTCAACTGCATCCACATAATCAATTGCACCGCTTGCACAAAGAGCAGAAAATTCACCAAGTGAGTGACCCAAAAACAGTTCAGCCTTCAAGTCAGGACATTTTTCTTTAAACAGACGATAAGCTATCATTTGAACTAAAAGTATTGCCGGTTGCGTATATGCGGTTTGATTCAACAAATCATGCTCACCAAAAATCAACTCATCAAATTTCAATCCAACTCTTTTGCCGGCTTCCTCAAACATCTCTTTTGCCAACTCAGAATTATCATAAAAATCTTTACCCATTCCTGTTGCTTGAGAACCTTGACCTGCAAAAATCATTGCTATTTTTTTCATTTTTATCCTTTTTATAAATATTTACTATTATCAGCTATTTTTTTTCTAAGTGTATTTCTATTTAACCCTAGCTTATCGGACAACTGCAATTGAGACTTAAATCTCTGAAGCCCCGCTTTTATGATTGGTATCTCATACAAATGTAAAAAGTTTTTATAATCATTATTGGAACCTAGTTTATCAACAAGATAATTTTCAATAATTTCTATCAACTCATTTTCTTGTATATTTTGTAACAGATAATTTATCATAACCTGTTTTCTTAAAGAGTTAGAATTTTGACTCAAATCAGGCTTGAAATTTTTAACTTTAAACTCATCTTTTTGACCAAACAAAAGAGATGCTTCATTGACGAATTTTTTTATTAACTCTTTAACATCTTCCGGTCTCTCAGAGAGAGACGGTATGTCAAGTTTAATACTAAAAATTTTATCAACAATTTCATTGTAATAAGAGCCATTTGCAGTAGCTATTACCCTTATGTTGTTTGCAGTTGCAATATCAAATATTTTTTTTATATTTTGTGAATTTTCTAAATTAGTAATTATTATTTTATTAACGCCCTCAAGCGTTTTTAATATTTCATTATAATTAGATGAATCAAGCATTGGAGCGTCTGGAAGTATATAGCGTGCTAAACTTCTCTTTCCGACTCCAACCTCTCCGGTTATGAGAGCATTTACGCTTAATGTTTTTAAAAGAGTTGCTGTTTTAAATGCTTGTGCCGAAGAGGCAGAAGCTGTTATATAATTAGCATCCACAACCCGAGCCACCGCCAGTGCCACAACAATCATCGTGTTGATTCTCTACAGGAATACCGCTCATTACTTCCTCAGCAGATGCTTCTCTAATATTATTGACAATTACAATAAAAGATAAATCTTTTCCTGCTAATGGATGATTGAAATCAATAATAACATTCTCGCTACCTATCTCTTTTACAATAACCTGAACAGTTCCACCATCTTCACCTTGACCGTAAAGAGTCATTCCGACCTCTAAATCAATTCCTGCAAATTGGTCTTTTGGAACTTCTTGCTTAGCCTCTGCTTCGTACTCACCATATGCATCTTGTGATTTTACAAGAACTTCTGCTTTTTCACCAATCGACATATTAGCAATAGCGTTTTCTAATCCTGGAATAATTTGACCTTTTCCAAACATAAATACAAGTGGCATACCGCCAATATTGCTATCTACTACTTTTTCTCCATCACTAACTTCATACTCTATCGATACAATTTGATTTTTTTCTATTGCCATATTGGGTGCCTTTTATTTTTTTTGTGATTTTATCATAATAACAGCATTAACTACAAATAAATACTGACTTATTTTTTCATTAATTTTAGATTCTTCTTTGCAGAATCTGCGTGGGTACTATTTGGAAATTGTGTAATAATTGCATCATAAAAAATTTCTGCATTTGTTTTATCACCAGTTTTTTCCATAGATATAGCAGTATGAAGCATCAATGTCGGCATATAACTGGCTTTACTATGAAGTGTTGCGCTCTTTTTAAAATATGCAATTGCGTCAGAATAATTTTTCTTATAATACTCTATTTCTCCTACCATGTAGTGAGCATTAGCAGGTTTATAATTTTTTGCAATAAGTTGCTTATACTGCTCTATTGATTCGCTGTAAAGCTTTTTATCATAAAGCTCTTTTGCATTTTTTTCAATATCTGCATCCGACATATCACTATTTTGTGATTTTTTTTGTTTTTCAGTGACTTTAGAGCCTTTTGGTTTATTTAAATCATTTATAAATGAGTTAAATTCCTCTTTTGTAACATAAGTCGTATTTATTGAATCAATAAGTTTTGATATCTCAGCGATGTTAAGTTTGATTTTTTCAATTTCTCTGCTGTTTATCTGGATTGATTCAGCAATTCTTTTATCATATTCGCTATTGTTATTTTTTTCATCTTCTAATAATTTTAACTTTAGCTTATTTTCGCGAGTAGAAGAACTTATAGCTTCAATAATTGTTTGTAGTCCATCAATTCTTTCTCTTAAAGAATCAACTTCATTAGCTTGATTATTGCTTTTTACAACAACTTTGTGAAGGTCTTTTTTAGTTTCTAGAAGTGTTGATTCTGTAGGGGTCAAACCATAAGGGTTTGGATTGTTTAAATCACCGGCACCGAACGCAGAAGGTTCGGCACTGATTAAGTAGTATGGTAAGAATATTGCTGCTAAAGCAATTATTTTACTGTTATTCATTAATTATGGTAGAAGTTTAAAATCAACTCTACGGTTTTGAGCCCAGCATTCTTTAGTTTTATCAGTACATGTTGGACTGCTTTCACCAAAACTTACCATAGAAATACGATTAGCATCAACACCTTCAGCAACTAGAGCTTTTTTAACTGTATCTGCTCTTTTTAGTCCTAATGCGAAGTTATACTCATCACTTCCCCACTCATCACAATTTCCTTCTAGTTTTACAAAATACTTGCTAGCTTTAGTATTTACTACTCCAGCATCAGCAGACAAGTTAGCTTGCATATCAGCTCTTACATTAAACTTATCAAAGTCAAAGTAGATTGTTTTTAATTCTTTTTCTAGTCTAGCCATAGCTTCGCTTGAAGACTCTGCACTATCACTTACAGCTGAAGTATTGTTATTATTAGAAGATACTGTTTCAACAGCTGCTCTAGTGCTTGCTACTTCTTTAGTAGCAGCACTATCTGTTGCTTCAACTTGAGGATCTTTATCTCCACATCCGCTTAACACTAAAAGCGCTACGAATACGCTTGATACTACTGTTTTTTTCATCTTTGTCTACCTTTAGGTTTATTTTATCGGAATTGTATCAGAATAATATTAAAATTAGTTTATATACAAAGTTATATTACCAATCCATTGCTTGAATCTTCCCACTCTTAAGGGGAAATAGGTAGTTTTTATTATGATTTAGCCTAATAATTCCTATAGAACTTTGAGATTGATAATTTTTAATAAATATTATTGCGTCACCATCTACTGAAAATCTTGGAAATTCATTTACTCCGACCGCCGTAAGTCTTCTGATAGAATCCGTTTCTGTAGATACCAGATGTAAATTAAATGTATTATTGCCAAATGAATCGGAAGTTTCTCTGGCTTTATATACTATGTATTTACCAAATACACTGCATGCCGCATTGCTTTTTCC